>MNGN01000062.1 GCA_001918745.1 Crenarchaeota archaeon 13_1_40CM_3_52_17
CTCTACTTCGGCTCATACGACATGTATCAGAAATTCGCGACCTACTGGTCTGACGGCAAAGGAACCCACGCGCCGAATGTTCCGATTGAGAGCTGCGCATGCCCCGCAAACTGCGGCTTATGTTCCAACCACCTCAGCCACACTGGCCTCGCGAACATCATCGTTACGAACCGTTGTGACCTAACCTGCTGGTACTGCTTCTTCTACGTGAAGAAAGGATTGGAAGGAGCGTACGTCTACGAGCCCAGCCTCGACCAGGTCAGGGAAATGGTCCGAGCCCTCAAAGCCGAGAGGCCCGTACCAGGAAACTCGCTCCAGATAACCGGGGGAGAACCGACCCTACGACCAGAGCTTCCAGAGATCGTCCGGATCATTAAGGAAGAAGGAGTAGACCACATCCAGCTCAACACTAACGGGATCAACCTCGCACTCAACCCCAACCTAGCTCACACCCTTCGCGATAACGGTCTCAGCAACCTCTACATGAGCTTCGACGGAGTTAGCCCAAAGACCAACCCCAAGAACCACTGGGAGGCACCATACACAATCGAGAGCTGCCGAAAGGCAAACCTCGGCGTAGTTCTCGTACCGACCGTCATCAAGTCGATAAACGATCACGAGCTAGGCGGAATACTACGATTCGCCCAGAGAAACATCGACATCGTCCGAGCTATCAGCTACCAACCAGTCTCGCTTACAGGCCGAATGAAGAAACAAGAGAGGGAAAAGTACCGAATCACCATCCCGGACTGCATCGAGAGAATCGAAGAGCAGACCAACGGAGAGATCCCAAGAGATGCATGGTTCCCAGTCCCCAGCTGCTCGCCAGTAACCCACTTCGTAGAAGCATTCACGAAGAGACCACAATACGAGCTGTCAATACACTTCGCGTGCGGCGCTGGAACTTACGTGTTCGAGGACAAGGACACCAAGAAGATGGTCCCGATAACATCGTTCGTCGACCTCAAAGGACTGTTCGAGTACCTAGACGAGAAGACAGACGAGCTGAACTCAGGTACAAACAAGTATCTGGTAGCGGCGAAGTTCATCACCAAACTCAACAGCTTCATCGAGAAGGATAAGCAGCCAGCAGGACTGAACCTGAGCAAGTTGCTCGTTGGAGCCTTGCTGAAGCACGACTACAGCTCAGTGGGACAGTTCCATGTACGAAGCATGTTCCTGGGCATGATGCACTTCCAGGACAAGTACAACCAGGACGAGGAACGACTACAGCGATGCGACATACACTACCTTACGCCGGACATGAGGATCATTCCATTCTGCAGCTTCAACGTCATCCCCGAATGGTACCGTGACAGGATACAGAAGAAGTACGGCGTCAGCGTGGAAGAATGGGAGAAGCAGAATGGTGAGAAGCTAGAGTCACGCCTCTACCGTGGACAACTACGACGTGGAAAGCACGCCGACGGCTGCGGCTGCAGCGCGGTACACATCGAACCGATCACCGGCACCTAAACCAGAAAATATCCTCCCAGCACTTTTTGCTCGGAACCAGAGAGCTACGGGAGTCTCTATCCCGTCCGCTCCCTTTCTTTTTCCGCAAAGGATCAAGAATACCAGAAGTACTATTCGTTAGGCCCGAGTTTTTGGGGGACGAGAAGCGTCCGTTCTAGAAAGTCGCCTATCGCAGTGTAGGCCTTAACCCGGTTCGGAATCTTCGCGATTCCGTGTCCCTCGTCCTCGAACCTCAAGAATTCAACTTGCCTTCCATGTCTTTTCAGTCTCTCGACGATCTGTTCCGCTTCTCCGATCGGGACCCGAGGATCGTTGGCCCCATGAATGACCAGGAGTGGCGTCTTGATCTTGTCCACGTGGTGTATTGGTGAGATTCGCTTGAACAGTTCGCGATCATTTTCCAGGCTACCATATTCAGCTTCTCTGAGGTGTCGTCTCCACCGTGCCGTATTTTCCAGAAACGTTTCAAAGTTTGCGATCCCCACGAGGTCGACTCCTGCTGCCCATATGTCCGGGTATTCTGTTAGTGCCGAGAGTACCATGAAGCCTCCGTAGCTTCCTCCTACGATTCCTACTCTGTCTTGTTTTGCAAGGCCTTTTCCAATCGCCCATTTTACGAGATACTCTAGGTCTCGGACAGAGTCCAGACGCTTGTCCACATCATCTAGATGGACGCCTTTCTTCCCGTAGCCTGTGCTGCCTCGTACGTTTGGAGCGAGGACTAGGAAGCCTCGGTTGACCAGGTATTGGACGATTATGTTGAATCGCGCGGTCTCCTGGCTCTCTGGGCCTCCGTGGACAAAAACAACTGTTGGCAGGGGGCCGCGACCAATCGCCGGCCGGTAGGCCCAGACCGGGATGATTAGATCGTCAAAGCTGGGAAATCTCAAACCTTCAGGCTCGACAAGATTTGAAGATGGAATGGCTGCCATCGGGACGAACGTGACTTGACTAACCGATCGGTCCTCAGCATCATATAGCCAGAGGTTGAGATTGTGCCTGGGACCTTGAAAGCTGAAAATGAGATGTTTAGAATCTGGGCTCCAATCCATTAGATTCCGGCCCGCAACTACGGGAGACTCAAAAGCGCCCATAGGAAGCCCATCCACCAGAAAATCCTGTCTCTTCTCCAGATCGTAAATGTGCAATCTGCTTGCCCCGTCGACGTTCCGGAAGTATGCCAGCAAGCGTGTATCAGGGGAAATACTGCCCCCTATCGCGTCCCAGTCCTCTTCGATCAGGTAATCCAAGTGTCCGGTACCAACATCGATGGTTGCAGGCTGGAGGAATTCCCGGTCTTTGTCGGTCATAACATACAGCGTGCTCATGTCTTTAGCGTGGCCGGCATAGTGATAGCTCGCTTCATCGGAATGCTGGGTAAGGTGGGCTGTTTCTCCGGTTTCAGGCCAGAGCAGGTAGAGATCATTGTCTAGGTTGGTGTTTGCCTTTGTGAAGAGTATTCGATCTTTGTCTACCCAGTCTAAGGGATAGTTCGTAGCGTCGTTCTGGTACACGAGATTCTTCTCTCCGCTCCCAACACCACATGTGAAGATGTCGAAGAATTTTTCATCTCTCTCGTTTGACGCGTAGCATACTGACTCACCGCTAGGAGAGAACGAGCCCAAGACGCGAATCCAATCATCTCCAACGGTCAATTTCTTCGCTGCGAGATTTTCCATGTCCAAAGTCCATACTTGGTGTCTCTCACCGCCTCCAGGGTCCATTGAGAGTCCTAGGTTTTTGCCTGTTGGCGAAAAGACGGCCGAAGAAACGCGTTCGTTGAAGAGTGTCAACTGGTCTATTCGACTCGTTGATAGGTCTAGAATCCACGCCTGTGGGACCCCGGTGATGTCGCTGATGAACGAGACGTGCTGACCGTCAGGTGCGAAGCTTGGCCCATAGGCTATTCGAACGCTGGAATATCGATCGAAACCATATCTCGGATGGTTTGAGGACATGACTGTCTCAGCTGTACCTAAGGGCTGTTCTTATAATCGCTTCAGAAATCGAGCGCTAATGCCAAGGTTTTTCAGCGTGAAGGCTGGAAACTGCCATCTTGGGACCTAGTGGGAGAAATTGCAGAGATCTATTGTCAAGCAAGACGAGGGCAGCTGGGCCCGCATCGAACAGGTTACTGTCAAGTGCTCACCGCAAAAGGCGAAGGTTGACGACAATCTCGCGTTTACCGTAGGGTTCCGTCTTGATGGTGTCGTCCGTCGAAACTTCCATCAGAAGTTCTGGGAGGCCGCATACGACCAGCATGATGGCGGGCTACGAATGGCTTTCAGGGCTGAATTGCACAAGTCGGGAGTTCGATTGCTCCCTAAGCCGTTGAAGGAAGAGAAGTTTGTCCGAAGGGCCGTGTTCTTCTGGACACGGAACCCAGAGATTCCTCACCGTGTCTGGATGACCGTCGCCACAGAGTTCGAGACTATCCTCTACCCGAAGACCGAGGAGGAAGCTAGAGAGATGATGTTCAATGTAACACGGAGCTTCGAGCTACCGGCAAGCGCCCTTGGGAAAGGCAATCACAACTTAGGAGCCAGCGTGAGCGCCAAGTGGGGCAAGCATGTCTTCACCGAGCGTGGAGAGGCGTCAGGTAAGTCGCCTTCTCTGAAGATTCAGATCTCCTAATTTTTTTCCGGCGAACTTTCCCAAACAACAACGTCATCTTTATGTGTCCAGATCATCGGAGATCATGAAGTAGGCGAATCCATGTTGGCAAAGTATGACGGGATTAAGGGCCAAGAGATCTTGGAGATTGAAGAGGGGGAGAACGAAGTGACGATCATTCTCAGAGACAACCGCTACCTATTCGTCAAAGTCGTCGATGGAAAGCTTGCTACAACCTCGGTACCGGAGTAGGATGTACCAGATCATTCGCTGATCCGAGAAAATTCGCCTAGACTTTGAGGACTATCTTTCCAAAGTGCTCGCTCTTCTCCATCTTCACCTGAGCCTTTGCCGCTTCCGCGAGTGGAAAGATAGAGTCGACCACAGGCTTGAGTTTCCCATCCTCGAAGAAGCCGAGGACTTTGAGGAGCTCTCCGCGTCCACCCATAAAAGACCCCATAAGGGAGAACTGTTTGACGAAGATGTATCGGATGTCCATCTCAGCCTTTCCGCCGCTTGTGACGCCGCAGTTGACTAATCTTCCGGCTGGGGCCATCGACTTCATGCTCTTCTCCCATGTCGCCTCCCCGACGTGGTCGAAGACTACGTTGACCTTTCGTCCATTTGTCACCCGTTTGACTTCGCTCGGCACGTCCTGAGTATGATGATTGAGAACAAAATCTGCTCCAAGGTTCTGAGCTTTGTCTCTCTTAGTCTCGCTCCCAATGGTAGCAATGACTTTCGCGTTCAACAATTTGGCAACTTGGACAGCAGCACTTCCAACACCACTACCTGCCGCCCACACCAGAACCGTTTCCCCCGGTACCAGACGCGCCCGAGTCACCAGCATATGCCAAGCAGTCAAGAAAACGAGTGGGACCGAAGCTGCCTGTTCGAAGCTGAGTTTGTCGGGGATTGGAAGAATATTCGTTCCAGGAACAGCAACGTACTCGGCATAGCCGCCCTGAGTCTCGTACCCGATGATCTTGTACGACTCGCACAGACTGTCCCATCCATTGCTGCAATAATCGCAGATTCCACAGCTTATTCCAGGCGCGATCAAAACTTTCTCCCCTTTGGAGTGTCCGCTAACGAGGTTACCGACTTCGGCGATTTCTCCTGAAATGTCCGACCCAGATATGTGCGGCAGAGGAATCCTTTCGCTCCTCGTTCCCCCTCTGGCCCAAATGTCCAGATGGTTCAGCGCGCACGCTCTCACCCTGACCAGAACTTCCGTCGGCCCAATCTTTGGGCCGGGTGCTTCCTCGAACTGAAGCTTTTCGGTTCCACCGAATTCGTGGAATCTGACTGCCTTCAAAACGGTCTCACGCTGTCATCAGAAAAATGACTGTTTTAAGTTCTCATGATGGTCTATGAACCGTCTACCCTTAACTACCCGGCCCAATCCTAACCAAAATCTAGGTTGGCTAACCATGTCTACGAGCTCGCCGGAAGTTAGCGCGGACAGAATAGCGAGCGAGCTCAAGGGTAACACGTTAAGGGTATACTGGTTCGTGATGAACGCCTCCAATCAGACCGTCGGGGTTCGGGAGGCTCAGAGAGCCTTGAACTTCTCAAGCCCCACCCTCGCGCTGTACCATCTGGACAAGCTCCGAGACCTCGGCCTCGTCTCGCGAGATACCGGAGGATACAAGCTGATCAAAGAAGTGAAAGTTGACGTTCTCAAGCAGTTCATGAAGCTCCCCGGCCAGTTCTTCGTGCCCAGATTCTCACTCTACGCCGTCCTGTTCACAGTCCTAACCATCTACTACGCTCTGAATCTCGTGCTAATCGACTTCTTCGCTTTCTTCGGTCTCCTCTTCGGGGGGCTGGGATCAGCCATCTTCTGGTTTGAAGCCATCAAGACTTGGAGGCAGAGACCGTAGACGTGTCAAAATATAGAACAGGTGTTCAAAATCGTTGAGTTAATTGACAGAGTGACGTCAACGTAGGAGGAATAGACTGATGGATCTGGCAACCAAAAAGATGGTCTACTACGGACTCTTGGGCCTACTCATAGCCGGGTCGACTATCGCCGTGTTCCGAGTGGCACCACAGGTAGCTCCTGTCCAGTTCCTAGCTAAAGACGGAACCTTCGCAGTCTACTTCAACAGTATTCCATCAGATATCCAAAGCAATCAAGGTATGTCCAACGTCGGGCAAATGCCAGGTACCCTACCTGTAAATCCCCATCTTCCCCAAGTACTGACAGTTGTCAGTCTTAATGTTACAATAGACTCTATTACCTTTCATAGGAGTGGAGGCAACGATAGTGGATGGACGAATGTTCCTCATGCTCCAGTCACGCTCGACCTTCTTCAGCGTACGAGCGTTTCAGTGCTGATTGACTCGGTCAAGATCCCTTCAGAGAACGTTACAATGGTCGAACTACACATCTCCGATGCTACCGCGACCGTCAGCGTCCTAGGGGTCCTGACTGTCAAGCAAGTCATTGTCTCAAGCGAAAACCTGAAGATTCCCATAGATTCGGGAGCGAGCGTCGAACCCCAGATGACGACAAGCATAGTGGCAGATCGACCTCATATCGTCGTTGAGGGCAACGGTACCATCCGCCTCACGCCTGTGCTCAATGTGGACAGCATCAACGGACCAAAGTAGAAACTCCAATTTTTTTGGTAGCGGGGGGTGGATTTTCGGATCCCACACGGGCCCTTCGAACCACCGCTTGAGGATCGAACTCACATCGACCAATCTCAGGGTTATGAGCCCTGCGGGTTAAACCTGGCTACCCCACCCCGCTACAAGAGCGAAGCCGGTTCTCGCGAGTTTTAAAAGGTTTGACCGAAAGAATTCGGCGCAATTATCACGTTCTAAATCATTAAGACGCAATCGAAATCGAAGCCAATGACTCTAGAATCTCGTCCATGCTAGAGTTGTTCGTTCCGAAAGGAGTGGGTCGACGTATTCCATTTCTAGAAGCAGGTTTGGTCAAGTGTCGATGCGCTCTGGGTGGTGGAAGGTACACTCCTACCCTGATTCTTCGGTGCTCTACTTTTTCGACCCTTGAGTTTCTGGGAAAGCGAGCTTTGCATTTTCTACATCTGAATCCTTGACCTCTGCCCATTGATTCGCACCGTGTGCCGCAGTTTGTACATGGAGGGTTCTCTAGCCGAATTTTATCCACCAGACTAGTCACTTCCAGTTTCTCGACGTTCAGAGTCAGTTCTCCTGATGGTCGAGGACGAATGCCACCTGACACGGTAACCGAGTCTTCAGGGAATAGCTGGAGGGACGTTTCACGAAGGGATCCGGTTGTATGGTAGGCTGCGCAGTCAACCGAGCCCGTCGCATCATGTATTCTGAAGATCACGTGGCCTCCGCGAACGATCCGAGGAACATTGTTGACTATTCCGGTAACCGTTGTGGATTGGTAAGGTCGAAGAGCTCCGATTCTTCTTTGGCAACTGAGATGAGCATCAGTTCCTTGGTTCGTTTTGAAGATCATGATCCTTTCTATCGGTTCGTCAATCTCTAGTTTATTGAGCGCTCTAGTGACGCTTGTAGGGTCTTCGCCTCTGATTCCAAGAAGAACGGGGTCTGGGCCATGAGGACAAATGAGCGCTCGGCCTGTTTCAGGGTCAACGTTGTTGAAAGTCAATCCTCGGAATAGCGTATCCATCTGTCGAACTGAATCAAGGCTCACTCTTCTTGTCGTTCCGATGGTTTCGGACGTCCGGTATGCGATGATTTCGAAGGTGTGATCATGGTCGAAATCCGCCCCCACACTCGCCAGTGCTCCTACGAGTCCGCGGGACCCTTTGAGCAAGTGCACTTCCGCGTCGACACTCTCTGCGATCTGTCGTGCTTCTCTGACAGAGAGAATGTCGTGAAGTGCTCTGGCGGAAAATTCACGCAGCGGATTTGACACTCGGCCCGTGAAGAATACCACGGCGGGGTCCGTCGCTTGCTGCGCAAGATCAGTGGTGCGCTCGACAGATGCGATGGCGATTTTCTTGACTTCTTCCAATTGCTCTTCTCCGATACTGAAATGCAGCGAGAGAGCTCCGTTTCCTCGTGTTTTCCAAGGAACGTTAGGGTTGAGCCTGACAAGCCAAGGAAAGTCAAGCGGTTTGAACCCTTTCGACACCAATTCTTGAAAAAGGAGCGTCGCTGTGTATGTAGTACATCCTCCGAGTGTGGAATCGGTGTCGTCGATTCCAATGTGAAACTCAGTTAGCACTGGGGCACGATCTCCAAGAGGATTCTAAAGATGGGTTTCGAAGCGACTAGTTCTCGATAACGATCATGGTGAGGGTGGATTTTACCTTGTTGAGATGGCGGACCTTCCAGGTGATGATCTCTTTCAGCTTGTCCATGCTGTCAGCGGCGACCTTTGCCACAATGTCGTATACCCCGTAGACCATGTAAGCCTCTTTGACTTGGGGGACCGATTTTAGTTCCTTGACGACTTGATCTTCGGAGCCGATCTCTGCGTTTATTAGAACGAAAGCCATAGGCATTTTTGAAACAGCCAAAGTTGTGGTCTGAGCTGTTCAGTTTTAAGCTTTCGGCCGAATCGTACGGCACTAATGCTCAGTAGTACCGGGCGTTACTAGTGTTGGTTTCAGAATTGATATTCCCAGTTCTGGTGTACTGCCGGAATACTGAAAAGCGATGAGTAGCACGACGCCGTCAAGCATCGATCTGGCAGCACTCATTGTCAGCTTAGGAGTGCTGATAGTGGCGTCGCTCAGTGATCTGAAGACTCGGGAAGTCTCCAATAGATTCTGGATAATCTACGCTCCCGTAGCGGCCGCCTTATTCATGGCAAGAATAATTTTCGTTCCAGATGCTGCTGTAATTTTTCTTGTCTCTGCTGTAGCGACTATTGTTGTCGCGTTCCTTCTCTTCCAGTTCGGAGCGATGGGTGGTGCAGACAGCAAAGCTTTGATGTGCA
>MNGN01000007.1 GCA_001918745.1 Crenarchaeota archaeon 13_1_40CM_3_52_17
GGAAGTGAAAATTGGAGATGACAAGCTCGTCTACGTCCGTGAGGCAAAAAACCCGAAGGCGGTAACTATCATGATTCGAGGTGGGTCTGAGCACGTGGTCGACGAGGCTGAAAGGTCACTCCATGACGCGCTCTCCGTTGTCCGAAATGCAGTTGAAGACGGGAAAATAGTCGCGGGTGGCGGTGCTCCGGAAATAGAATTGTCCAAGCGTCTGCGAGAATACGCTATAAAGGTTGGAGGGAGAGAGCAGCTCGCTGTCACAGCTTTCGCGGAAGCACTTGAATCGATACCTGTTGCGATCGCCCAGAATGCAGGTATCAACCCGATAGACATACTGGTTGATCTCAAATCCAAACACAACACTGTGGCGAACCTCTGGTTCGGTGTCAATACCAAGACTGGAAAGGCCGCTGACATGCTGAAGATGGATGTCGTTGAACCGTTGAGAGTAAAGACACAGGTGATAAAGTCCGCGGTCGAAGCGGTAACAATGATCCTCAGAGTTGACGATGTCTTCGCATCGAAAGGTGGAAGCTCAGGCCCCGGCCCTGGCGGTCCTGGAGGAATGCCCCCTGGCATGGGCGGCGGTATGCCTCCCGGCATGATGGGCGGAATGTAAGCGGCGAATCGTTCGAAGGCTGTTCTAGCGGTTCTTGCCCTTTTTCGGTCCTTCTCTGCCTGCCATTTTCTTCTTTTTCTTCTGCCAATCTGGACGAGTCATGAAGTCTCAAAGGGTCTGATTTTTCGACATATACGTTTTCTCAGGTACACGTTGCCATCGCGTTGTTGACTGCGAGGCTCTCTTCGAAACTAAAAAGTGAGAGCTTGTAGTCTGCGGTAACGGCGAAACTTGGTGGTGGAGCCGTAATATTGGCTATCCCGATGAGTATCGAGACTTGGGGATGTGAGAAAGCCCTTCGCGGTATGGTGAATGAGGCATCGCCGTCTACGTTGTAGTAGTTCTGGGATAAGTCAGAGGCACTGACAAGCCAGTGGGCGTTGACATCTGTAGACGAAGGATTCTTGATTCCGAAAGTCACAACGAAGTGAGAGAACGGGTGGTCGGGTGAGGGAGGATGGTAGATGCGAATGGTGGTCTCGCAATACACGTTGAGACCATTTATGGCATTCTTGCTTTCGGAATATGCCATTCCATAAGCCACAGAGGTGACGACAGACGCCGTAGCGAATGCAATAACGAGGAGCAAGATCTTCCATCGCCAATTCCTTATCTTGCCGTTGGCTCCACCGTTTGTCTTGCCAGGAGCTCTGATTCTACTCTTAGGCAACGATAGTTTCCACGTCTGAATCGGGGTCCGAAAAACGTTTTGGAGAGAGCATTCCTTGTATAGTTTTCTATATCACAGGATCGTTTGCTCTTCATAGTTCCTCGTGCAAGTTATTATGTAGGGTTAACTTACTTCGGCGATAGTTCACGTTGGCAAACAAGCTGCCTCTGGTGCTAGTTGCACTCATATGTATGCTCGCCCTCTCGGCTACTAGCACGACTGTTCCAGTATCACACGCAGTGACTGGGACTTCATTCACCTTCTCGGTTGGAGGAGATCATGGTGATTCTCTGACAACGGGTGATGGAGCTGCCAGCTTGGGCAGGCTGCATTCATCCAGTTCGGATTTCTACCTGGCTATAGGAGATTTGAGCTACACCAACACGACAACTGGAGATACATGGTGTAGCCAGTTCAAGGGTTTGTACAACAATGTCGAGGTTCTTGCAGGAAATCACGACACTGGAGAAGAGAATGGAACGGCTGCCACTAGGAGCTATGAGAGATATGTCACAGGGTGCCCACACACTCTCGCAACTTCGCCTCCGATTTGTGGGCCGGTCGTCCTAAACTGCTATGGGAAGGAGTACTACTTTGACTACCCGGCCGTCAGCCCCATCGCCCGATTCATAATGATCTCTCCCGTTGTCTTCAACGTAACTGGGGTCTGCAGTGCTACTACCAAATGCAATTCTGCTTTTGGCAGTCCTTGCGATGATCTGCATGGATGCTGGGCATACAACAAGTTTGATCCTCATTACAACTGGGTCTCAAACAGCATCGACAGCGCTCGGACGGCCGGCGTCAAATGGGTCATCGTTGGCATGCACAAAGTCTGCATTGCCGGAGGCGATCAGAACTGCAACATTGGTCCCGATCTCTTGAACTTGATGATCTCGAAGAAAGTAGACCTCGTTCTGGAGGGGCATGACCATTCATATCAGAGGAGCAAGCAGCTCGCGCTCAACACAAGCACCTGCACCGGAATTGCGACCGCCAGCAGCTATCCAATCTACAATTCTAACTGCGTTGTAAACGACGGCTCTGCTGGAGTCTACAGTCCGGGGGCGGGCACTGTCGTCGTTATTCAAGGGACATTTGGGGCTCCCCTTAACACGGTGAATGATACATCCGTAAATGGTGGAGCAAGTGCCGCAGAAGCTCCCTACTTTGCCAAGCTGATGGGCACCAACACTCCCGGGAACGGGCATGGCTTCATGCAGTACACCGTGTCCGCCGACAGGATCGATGCGAAAAGCTCATTTTCAGGATCTTTCAGTGACAGCTTCACAATAGGCACAGCCTTCTCACTCTCATCGAATCCACCATCTCTTGTAATTCAGGCGGGATCATCAGCTACATCTACTATCACCATCGCCAGCCAGGGAGGTTTCACTGGCACCGTAAACCTGAGCTTGAGCCAGACAGGCTGCGCATGTACCTCATCTTTGTTAAATCCGACCAGCGTTGACCTGACGACTGGTAATCCAAGCGCGTCGGCTACACTTCAGGTAGGAGGAAACTTTTTTGGAAATGTAACCCTCATAGTCACCGGAAGCTCAGGCGCGATTTCGTTTTCTACACAAGTCGCCGTCAGCGTCCAAGACTTCAGTATCTCAAATACGAAGCCTTCTCTTACACTCAACTTCAACGCCTCAGACACGTCCACGATCAACCTGGCTAGTCAGAACAATTTTGCCGGAACCATAACCCTCGCTCCCACAAGTTCACCTCCCGGACTCACGTTCTCCCTGAGCCCATTGAGCGTTCCCATTCCATCAAAGGGCTCAGGATCTGCGACTCTATCCGTGACTGGGTCAGCCCCCGGTAATTATACTGTAACAGTTGGCGCAACGAGTGGGCCTACGTCTCATGCGACAATAGTCAAAGTCCGGGTCTTAGGAGACTTCACCATGAGCACCACCAAGACCGCGTTGACGTTAAGCCCTGGATCCATCGATAGTTCAATTATCATCACGCTGATAGGCTCTGGCAGGTATTCTGGAACTGTCAATCTAGCTACGGCTGTGACTCCTTCCGGTCCCACTGCATCGCCTGGATCTCCAAGCCTCAAGCTCAAGGCTACGACGACAAGCGATGGAACGAACTCGACGATTCTCACGATTAACGCTGGAATGGTTTCTGGGACTTACACCATCAACATTACCGCAACGAGCGGGTTACTATCCCATTCGACGATCGTAACTTTGACGGTGACTAAGGCCAATCCTACGATCACGACTGCACTTTCCTCATCAACCGTTTCGGCCGGAGGCTCAGTGGGCGATTCCGCGCTTCTAGCCGGTGCTACAAGCACGGCTGGTGGCACTGTTACCTATCGCATTTTCTCTGGAACGATCTGCTCCGGCACACCAGTCTTCGTTCAAACTGTTTCAGTCACAGGTGGTGCAGTTCCCAGCTCGAAGGCTGTTCAGTTCAACGTTACAGGATCTTATGAGTGGCAGGCCATTTACAGTGGCGATCCGAACAATAATCCTCCGCAACCCAGCTCGTGCGGCTCAGAGGTTCTGACAGTCAAACCGACAACCACAACGGTTTCAACTACTCTTTCATCCGTGTCAATTGTTCCAGGCGGAACAGTTTCCGATTCCGCCACTCTAGCCGGATTTTTCGGCGGCTTCAGCACAGGTGGCACCGCGACTTACAGCGTGTTTTCCGGAGCAGTTTGTACCGGGACCCCTGTTTTCGCTCAGACTGTCAACGTAAACCCAGTTAATGGAATAATTCCTAACTCAAGGAATGTGCAGTTCAATACCACCGGCACCTTCCAATGGCAGGTCTCTTACAATGGAGACACCAACAACGGAGTTTCTACTAGCCTCTGCGGCTCGGAATCTCTCTCCGTCGGGAAGGCGTCACCGTCTATTGCCACTTCACTTTCTGCTAATTCAATAATCGTTGGGAATTCGGTTGCTGATACGGCAACGGTGACAGGCGGAACCACTCCAACAGGAACCGTCACCTTCAGTGTCTATTCAGGCAGCGCCTGTTCGGGTACCGCGGTGGCGACGAAGACCGTTCCGTTAGCCTCAGGGTCCGCGGGCCCAGTCAATGTAATCTTCAACAATACCGGTACTTTCAACTGGCAAGGAGTCTATAACGGAGACTCAAGCAACAATGTGGCATCGAGTGCTTGTGGAACCGAGACACTGACCGTCGGAAAAGCCGCTCCTTCAGTTGCTGAATCGATCTCGGCAACAACAATCATCGTCGGAAATTCGGCTAACGCCAACGCGACGGTGTCCGGGGGATTCAACCCAGCCGGAACAATTACCTTCAGCATATTCACAGGAAGCAGCTGCTCCGGCACAATCCTAACCAGCAAGACAATGATCTTGACCACTGGCATTGCCGGTCCATTTTCAGTTATCTTCAATTCTACCGGGACTTTCAATTGGCAAGCCGTCTACAATGGCGATGCAAACAATAATCCCAACATTAGCCCGTGCAAATCTCTGGTGGTTGGAAGAGCAACCGCTGTAATCACGACTAATCTATCATCGATTAGCATTACGGTTGGAAGTTCAGTCTCGGACTCTGCGAGCATGACAAGCGGTTTCCAGGCAACCGGGACTGTTACCTACAGTTTCTTCACCGGAGGCTCCTGCTCAGGAACCGGCACCCCAGCGGGTTCACCAGTAACGGTCACAGGAGGCGTTGTACCCAGCTCCATTTCTCAGGCTTTCAACACGGCCGGTCCATACAGCTGGAACGCCGCCTACAGTGGAGATGCAAACAACAATCCTGCAACTAGTCCATGCGAGCCTCTTACGGTCAGTAAAGCCAATCCTGCGATCGCTACTCTTTTGTCACAGAACTCGATACCAGTAGGTAGCTCAGTTACCGATTCGGCAACTCTAACAAACAGTTTCCAAGCCAGTGGAACGGTCACATACCGTTTCTTCTCCGGTTCTACATGCACTGGAACAGGAACCGTCGTTGGATCTCCCGTCGCCGTATCGAATGGTATTGTTCCGAACTCTGCATCACAGACGTTCAATACCGCAGGACCTTATAGCTGGAATGCGGCATACAGCGGTGATACGAATAACAACCTTGCCACTAGCGTCTGTGAACCCCTAGCCATTAACCCGAAGGGAGTTAGCATCGCTACAAACCTGTCTTCGACGACCGTAACTGTTGGAAGCTCAGTGTTCGATTCCGCCACAATGACAGGCGCCACTGGCACCGCGGGAGGCACCATGACTTACAACCTCTTCACCGGCGGAACGTGTTCCGGATCTTCTTCAGCAGTATCCGCAGTTACCGTGACGAACGCAGTGGCACCCAATTCTCGATCAGTAATTTTCAACAGCACCGCCTCGGCCAGCTGGAACGCGGTTTACAGTGGCGACACTAACAATTCCGGAGCGTCTAGCGCCTGCGAACCTTTGACAGTAAACAAGACAAGTCCAACGATTGCAACCTCTCTGTCAGGTAACCCGATCATCGTCGGTCAGTCTGTCACCACGTCAGCAACCCTGATGGGTAGCTTCCAGGCAGGCGGCTCGGTAAGCTACTTTGAGTTTTCAACAGGTACGTGTTCAGGCAGCAGCGCTATCGTATCCACCGTGACTGTGACTAACGGTGTGATCCCAAGTTCATCCGCGATCAGTCCAGTTCCTTCGGGAACTTATGGTTTCGAAGCGTCGTATTCAGGCGATGCTAACAACAGCCCGATGACCAGTTCTTGCTCGCCTCTGACTGTCAACAAGTCAGGTCCCACGGTCACTACAAGTCTATCGCAGCTAACAATTCCTGTTGGATCTTCAGTCTCTGACTCGGCAAGTATGACTGGCGGTTTCCAGCCTGGTGGGACTGTAAGCTACATGTTCTTCAGCGGCGGTTCGTGCTCGGGAACCTCCACCGTTGTCGGGTCACCTGTTACAGTATCAAATGGCGTTGTACCAAGTTCTTCCACTCAGGGATTCAACAACGCGGGATCATATAGCTGGAACGCCGCGTATAATGGGGATGCAAACAACAACGCCATTACCAGCCCATGCGAACCTCTCACGGTCAGTAAAGCTAGCCCTGTGATTAGTACAACCCTCTCCACGAATCCAATAACGGTTGGTGGCTCAGTCTCGGATTCAGCCGCCATGACAGGAGGCTTTCAGGCAGGAGGGACTGTCGTGTACAGCTGGTTTACTGGCGATACCTGCAGTGGTGCAGCGAGCATAGTGTCGACCGTAGGTGTCGTTAATGGTGTCATACCAAGCTCGACAGCTCGAACTTTCAACTCCGCAGGCCCCTACAGCTGGAATGCCGCATACTCGGGAGATGCCAACAATAGTGGTAGCCCGAGTGGCTGTGAGCCTCTCACAGTCAGCCCTACCTCCGGAGTAACGCTCTCAACGACACTATCATCGTCAATCATTACCGTAGGCGGGTCAGTCACTGATTCCTCGACACTCACTGGGGTTACCCCTGGAGCTGGAGGAACAGTCATCTACAACTCGTTCCAGACAGCGGGTTGCACCGGAACGTCTGTAATAGTTTCAACAGTTACGGTAGCAAACGGCGGTGTACCTGGTTCAGCATCGAAGGCGTTCAACTCCGCAGGCGCATTCAGCTGGAATGCTGTTTACAGCGGTGATGCAAACAACGGAGGCGCCACGAGTGCTTGTGAGCTCCTGACTGTGAACCAAGCTGCCCCCAGCGTCACCACTACAGTTTCCGGCAACAATATTCCGGTCGGGACTTCTGTCCATGACTCCGCTACTTTGTCAAACGGGTTCAACGCAGGTGGTAGCATGACCTACACTCTATTCTCTGACGCCGGATGCACTATCTCCGGAGTGATCATCTCATCAGTCACAGTCACCAACGGTGTGGTTCCAGACTCAGCAGCGACAGCTCCGACACCAGCAGGGGCCTACGGCTTCCAGGCATCGTACAACGGCGACGCGAATAACAAGCCGGTAGCAGGTGCGTGCGAACCGCTCAACGTTCTGAAAGCTAGCGTAGGAATCACAACAAGTCTATCGCAGACAACAATACTCGTAGGAACACCTGTTTCCGACTCAGCCACTATGACCGCCGGGTACCAACCAGGCGGGACTGTAACCTACATGTACTTCAGCGGAGGCTCATGCACGGGGACCTCTACTGCCGTCGGATCACCTGTCACCGTGACGAACGGCATCGTACCCGCTTCTACGTCTCAGGGATTCAACAGTGCTGGCTCATACAGTTGGAATGCTGTGTACAACGGTGATGCGAACAACAATCCCACTACAAGTCCCTGCGAACCACTCACCGTCAGCAAGGCCACTCCTTCAATCAGCACAAACCTTTCTTCGAACCCCGTAACCGTTGGCGGCTCGGTCTCTGATTTCGCCACTATGGCCGGCGGCTTCCAGGCGGGAGGGTCTGCGACCTACTTCCTGTTCTCGACGGTCGATTGTACCGGCTTCAAGAATCAAGTCTCCGTCGTGACCGTGAGCAACGGAGTCATACCCAGTTCTTCTTCTCAAACGTTCAACTCGGCCGGAGCTGATAGCTGGAACGTTGGCTACAGCGGGGATGCCAACAACAACGCATCGACCAGTCCCTGCGAGCCGCTAACCGTGAACAAAGCAAGTCCAATTGTAACCACAACCCTTTCGCAAAATGTCATAACGGTTGGCAACTCGGTCTCTGATTCAGTCACGATATCGAACGGTTTCCAGGCCGGGGGAACGGTCGCCTACAGCTTCTACACGGGCTCGACGTGCAGCGGAATACCGACCATCGTTGGGAGCCCAGTTACGGTTACCAACGGGGCGGCGCCTAGTTCCGTTCTTCAGCCATTCAACACCGCCGGATCATTCGGTTGGAACGCCGCTTACAGTGGTGACTCCAATAATGGCGCCGCCACAAGTGCATGCGAGCCCCTTACCGTCAATCCGAAAGGCGTGGCAATCACAACAAGTCTTTCCTCCACAACGATCGTCGTGGGAAGCTCAGCATATGACTCCGCCATTCTGACCGGTTCAACTAGCAATGCTGGTGGAACAGTCACTTACAACCTCTTCTCGAATGGAATGTGCTCCGGGACTTTCTCAATCATCTCGCAAGTGACCGTAGCGAGTTCAACTGTCCCGAATTCTAGGTCAGTCATCTTCAACAGCACTACTGCGTTCAGCTGGAACGCAGGGTACAGTGGAGACGCAAACAATGCCCAAGCAACAAGCGTTTGCGAGCCACTCACTATCAACAAGGATTCTCCAACCATCGCCACAACCTCTTCGGCTCCATCCGGAACGGTGGGCAGTGCCTTCCACGACTCCGTCACGCTGAGCGGAGCGTACAACGCAGGAGGGACGGTCACTTACAGCATTTTCAGCAACAATGCTTGCTCTGGAAACGGGGCCTCAGTTGGGAATCCAGTAATAGTAACCGGGGGAATTGTACCTGATTCAGTCTCAACAACCCCGTCACCCGCAGGACCTTACTCATTCCAAGCCTCCTACAGCGGTGATGCGAACAACAACGCTGTGTTGAGCGCCTGTGAACCCTTCTTAGTCACCAAGGCCAGTCCAATTATTTCCACCGCGCTTACAACCAATCCGATTGCAGTCGGGGAATCCACTTCCGACTCTGCTACCGTCGCTGGCGGATTCATCCCCGGAGGAACCGTGACATACAGTTACTTCCAGGGCTCTGTCTGTGCTGGTCCAGGCACAACCGTCGGTCTCCCCGTGACCATGACAGGTGGTGTAGTGCCTAGTTCTTCCTCTCAGACCTTTAGTTCCGCTGGACCCTACAGTTGGAACGCAGTCTACAATGGCGATACAAATAACAACGCTCTTGCAAGTACATGCGAGCCTCTAACGGTCAACAAGGCCAGTCCTGTAATCAGTACAACACTCTCCGCGAATCCAATAACCGTTGGCGGCTCTGTCTCTGACTCAGCCACTATGACGAGCGGGTTCCAGGCTGGAGGGACTGTTACTTACAACTGGTTCACCGGCAATACCTGCAGCGGTACGGCGAATGCAGTGTCGACCGCGAGCGTCGTTAGTGGCAACATGCCAAGTTCTCTAGCTCGAACGTTCAATTCCGCAGGCCCCTACAGCTGGAACGCCGTATACTCGGGAGACTCCAATAATAATGGCGGCGCGAGTAGCTGCGAACCTCTAACAGTCAACCCCACTACCGGAATCACCATCTCCACGACGCTATCATCATCAAGTATCACCGTAGGCGGATCGGTAGCTGATTCTGCAACGCTCACCGGGGTCACGTCTGGAGCTGGAGGAACAGTTACCTACAACTCGTTCCTGACAGCGTCATGCACGGGAACACCAGCAGTAGTATCAACAGTTACGGTAACAAACGGGGCGATTCCCGGATCAGCGGCAAAGGCCTTCAACTCCGCAGGCTCGTTCAGCTGGAGTGCCATATACAGCGGTGATGCAAACAACGGAGGCGCCACGAGTCTTTGCGAGCCTCTCACTGTGAACCAGGCTGCTCCCAGCATAACAACTACAGTTTCCGGCAACAATGTTCCGATCGGGACTCTTGTCCATGACTCCTCGACCCTGTCAAACGGCGCGAACGCCGGAGGCACCGTGACATACACTTTGTTTTCCGATGCGGGATGTACTGTCTCGGGAGTAGTCGTCTCAACGGTCCCCGTTACCAACGGTGTTGTTCCAGACTCCCAAGCCACGGGCCCACCAACAGCGGGAGCGTATAGCTTCCAAGCATCGTACAGCGGCGACGCGAACAACAAGCCTGTAACGGGTGCATGCGAACCGTTCAATATCCTGAAGGCAAGTCCTGGAGTCACGACAAGTCTATCGCTGACGACAATACCCGTTGGGTCCTCGGTTTCTGACTCAGCAACTATGACGGGAGGTTACCAGCCCGGTGGGATTGTAACGTACGTATTCTTCGTCGGGAGTTCTTGTACTGGATCCTCGACTACGGTCGGGTCACCGGTGGCTGTGACAAATGGAGTCGTACCGGGGTCAGCACCTTCGACATTCAACAGTGCAGGTGCGTATGGCTGGAGTGCCGTCTATAGCGGCGACGCAAACAACAACGCCGTCACCAGTTCCTGCGAGCCTCTCACCGTCAACAAAACTGGCCCTGTCGTCAGTACCACTCTTTCTGCGAATCCAGTAGCCGTTGGCTCTTCGGTGTATGATTCCGCCGCCATGACAGGCGCATTTCAAGCAGGAGGCTCGGCCACCTACTTCGTGTTTACAACGAGCGACTGTACCGGTTCTGCCACCACGCTTTTCACCGTCACCGTAAACAATGGAGCGATACCAAGTTCGTCACCTCAGCAGTTCACCTCAGCAGGCTCATTCAGCTGGAACGCCCGCTACTTCGGTGACCCCAACAATAATCCTGCGACTAGTCTATGCGAGACGCTCACCGTAAACAAGGCTAATCCGCTCATTAGCACAAACCTCTCTGCGAATCCAGTAACGGTCGGCGGCTCAGTGTCCGATTTCGCCACCATGACCGGGGGTTTCCAGGCTGGAGGCTCTGCGACCTACTTCCTGTTTTCGACGGCCGACTGCACCGGTTCCAAGACTCAAGTTTCTGTTGTCAGCGTGAGCAATGGAGTCATACCCAGCTCTATTCCTCAAACTTTCAACAACGCTGGATCATACAGCTGGAACCTTGGCTACGCTGGGGACGCCAACAACAACGCAACAACCAGTCTGTGCGAGCCTCTATCGGTGAGCAAGGCCAGTCCCTCGATAAGCACCAACCTCTCTCAAAACGTCATAGTAGTTGGCGGCTCAGTCTCTGATTCAGCGACCATAACAAACGGTTTCCAGGCGAGCGGAGCTGTCACATACAGTTACTTTACGGGCTCGACTTGTAGCGGCGTACCTACAGTGGTCGGGACCTCGGTAACAGTGTCAAGTGGAAGCGTGCCCGGCTCCGCATCTCAGCCATTCAACACAGCTGGGCCGTTTAGCTGGAATGCAGCATACAGTGGGGACGCGAACAATAACATTGCGACCAGCGCTTGCGAACCTCTCACGGTCAATCCGAAAGGCGTAGCGATCGCAACCTCTTTGTCCGCGGCGACGATTACGGTCGGAGGTTCTGTATTCGACTCTGCAGTATTGACAGGAGCTACCAGCAATGCTGGTGGAACGGTCACCTACAACTCGTTCCTGATCGGGTCATGCACGGGAACGCCAGGATTGGTGTCCACGGTTACCGTAACAAATGGGGCCGTTCTAGGGTCAGCCTCGAAGTCTTTCAACTCGGCAGGTTCGTTCAGCTGGGACGCCGTTTACAGTGGGGACGCTAACAATAGTCCCGCTACAAGTCTTTGCGAACCCCTGACAGTCAACAAGGCTACTCCAACACTCACGACAACCGTTTCCGCCCCCTCTGCACCGATTGGCAGCGCTTTCCACGACTCCGCCACACTGACCGGAGCGTTCACCGCGGGAGGGACCGTCTCCTACAACACTTTCAACAATAACGTGTGCTCAGGCAGCAGTACTCCAGTTGGAAGCCCGGTCACCGTGGCAAGCGGGGTTGTACCTGATTCGGTACCTATGATCCCGCCTACCGCCGGACTATACTCGTTCCAAGCGTCGTACAGCGGTGACACGAACAACAACGCCGCATTAAGCGTCTGTGAACCCTTCTCAGTAAACAAGATCACTCCGACTGTCGCGACAACGCTTTCAGCGAACTCGATCGCTGTCGGCGGCTCTACCTCAGACTCCGCCACAATCACAAACGGTTTCAACGTTGGGGGAACCGTGACCTACTCCTATTTCCAGAATTCAAACTGCGCCGCTCCCAGCACAACTGTTGGTATCCCCATGACGATAACAAGCGGCGTGGTGCCCAGCTCTTCCTCCCAGACGTTTAGTTCCGCAGGACCCTACAGTTGGAACGCAGCCTACAACGGTGACGCGAACAACAACGCGGTCCCGAGCGCTTGCGAACCTCTCACGGTCAACAAGGCCCTTCCCACTATCACCACAACTCTCTCTCAGAATCCCATAACTGTTGGCGGGTCAGTTTTTGACTCTGCCACAATAGCCTCTGGCTTCCAGGCAGGAGGATTCGTCAACTACGATCTGTTCACCGGTAGTACCTGCAATGGTGCGCTGACGGTATTACCCGCTGTGACTGTGATAAATGGTCAAGTACAAAACTCGGTGTCCCAAGTTTTCAACTCCGCAGGGTCCTACAGTTGGAACGCAGTCTACTCGGGCGATACTAACAATAACGCCGCTACGAGTACCTGCGAGCCTCTCACCGTCAACCCAACCTCAGGAGTCGCAATCTTCACCGTCTTATCGTCATCAACTATCACCGTCGGGGGATCGGTGTCCGATTCTGCATCACTTACAGGAGTCGCATCCGGGGCGGGAGGAGCTGTCACCTACAACTCGTTCCAGACCGCATCCTGCTCCGGAACACCAGGAGTTGTGTCAACTGTCAATGTCGCCAACGGTAATGTTCCAGGCTCCGCGTCAAAGACCTTCAGCTCGGCAGGTTCGTTTAGTTGGAACGCCGTTTACAGTGGGGACGCTAACAATAGTCCCGCTACAAGTCTTTGCGAACCCCTGACAGTAAACAAAACGAGTCCATCGATTTTCACTTCATTATCAACTAATCTGATCACTGTTGGTCAGTCTATCAGTGAGTCGGCAAGCTTGACGGGTAGCTTCCAGGCAGGAGGGTCAGTAACATATCTTGAATTCTCAACTGCCTGTTCAGGTAACAGTGTTTCGGTGTCCTCAGTTACAGTTACCAACAACGTGATTCCAAGTTCGTCTCCTATCAGTCCCGCCGCTTCGGGAACCTATGGGTTCGAGGCGTCCTATTCTGGGGATAGTAACAATAGTCCGATAACCAGTTCTTGCTCGCTTCTTTTGACAGTCGCTAAGGCGAGTCCCACGATTACGTCAGGTCTATCAGCGAATGTCATTTCTGTCGGGTCCTCGGTTTCTGATTCGGCTACGATGACGGGCGGATTCCAGACTAGCGGGACGGTCACCTACACCCTCTACACAGGCACTTCTTGCTCTGGCGTTCAAACCGCAACTTCGACTGTCTCGGTAACTAGCAATGGTATTCCATCTTCTTCCCCCGCAAACCCAGACTCGATAGGCTCTTGGTCATGGAAGGCGGCGTACTCTGGGGACGCCAACAACTTTGCGACCTTCAATTGCGTGCCGTTGAGCGTCACCAAGACTACTCCCACGATCACGTCCAATCTCGCATTCTTAACGATCAGCGTCGGTGATTCTGTCACTGACTCCGCCACCTTGGCCCTTAGTTTCCAGGCAGGAGGAACGGTCACCTACAGTTTCTTCTCCGGCTCTACATGCGTTGGAACCGCAACCATCGTTGGATCTCCAGTCGCCGTCACTAACGGAATCATTCCCGACTCTGCACCTCAAAGCTTCACCCTTGCAGGTCTCTACAGCTGGAAGGCAGCCTACAGTGGTGATACAAACAACAATCTGGCCACGAGTATTTGCGAGCCCCTTACCGTCGTTCAGGCGGCATCGGATCTGACCTTGCTCCCGGTGGCAGCTACTACTGTAGGAAACTCTATGTCGTTTTCGGCCACTTTACTCGTGGCAACTAGCAATGTAGGCGGGACGATCACATATTACGTGTATTCAGATGGAAATTGTCAAACGACCCTTACTGCCGTCTCTGTTGTATCCGTTACAAGTCGTGGTGTTCAGCCATCAAGAAGTTATCAGTTTACCTCTGCGGGAACATTTAGCTGGAATGCGATCTACAGTGGAGACCCGAACAACGCCCACGCTACGAGCCTTTGCGGTCCTCTAACGATTGGCAAGGCGACTCCAACAGTCTCCGCGACCATTTCTGCCACCCCAGTCAATCAAGGTAGCGGGGTATCGGCCTCTGCCACGCTAAATGGCGGATTCAAAGCAGGTGGTACAGCGACGTACGAGCTTTTCTCCTCCTCCGACTGCACTGGAACCCCAACGGTCGTATCTACTGTCACTGTTGCCAACAATGCTGTCCCTGCATCATCTTCCCAGACGTTCTCTACTGCTGGAAAGTTCAGTTGGAGTGTTTCCTACCATGGGGATTCGAACAACAGTCCCGCCACAAGCCCATGCAAAGAGCTAGATGTGACCACTCCACCGGTCCTTACTGTTCCTGGCGCCCAGTCCGTCAACTCTGGCTCTCCGATAAATTTCACGGTAACAGCAACTGATCCTTCTTGGAACAACATTACTCTCACAGCCTCAGGCCTTCCACCAGGAGCCTCCTTCCCTGCTTCGCAGTCGTTCTCGGGAAGCGCCTCGTCCACTTTCACATGGACGCCTTCCAACTCTCAGGGGTCAGCGGATTACAAAGTGACCTTCACTGTTGATGATGGGCATGGCGGCAAGACCAGCTCCCAGGTTACTATCCATGTATCCGGAATCAGCCAGACTCCTCCGTTGAACAATGCCATACCATACTTCGTCATCGCCTTGGTTGCAGGAACCGCCGTCGTGCTTGCAGTCCCGCTTGTGTTGAGACGATTCCGGAAATAACCCAGCAAGCTCAGTCTTGTTCTTGCAGCGATGTTTCGACAGCAAGAAACGGAGTCAAACTACTTATTTTCTCAAGCTGATAAGATGCTCATGCTAACGCTTGACCAGAGTCGTCCAGAATTGCAAGTAGCAAAGGGAAGCCTAGAAAACACCCACGCCCTTACTGATGAAGCGAAATGGAAGGCAGTATTATCCAGAGACAATAGTTACGATGGAGCGTTCGTGTTTGGAGTCCGCTCAACCGGAATCTATTGCAGACCATCATGTCCGGCCAAGCGGGCAAAGAGAGGGAACATCGTTTTCTTCGTTGGGCCAGATAAGGCGGAAGAGTTGGGTTTTCGGCCGTGCCGCCGTTGTAATCCCAGAGACGCTAGGTCTTTGTCCGGAACAAGATGGGTGTACGAGATTTGCGCGTTCATAGACGCGAACCTTGGCGAACGACTAACTCTCCAAACCCTAGCTGCTGAAGTGGGACTCAGTCCTTTCTATTTCCAGCGGACCTTCAAGAAAATCCTCGGGGTCTCGCCCCGTCAGTATGTAGAGGCTCGCCGGCTGGCTAAG
>MNGN01000008.1 GCA_001918745.1 Crenarchaeota archaeon 13_1_40CM_3_52_17
CTTCTGACGTGTCGACAGGCCAATCTGTATCGGACGTGCGAAAGGATAGTTCGTGAGGTGGGATTCGCGCACCAGCTTACCGCTACATACAAGCTGCCTTACTCTTGGCCCGCAGTCGAGCCAAGAAGGATCCTTCCTTGCTCGCAGTGCCAGACCCGTAGTCCAGGTGATGCGGTGCGCTACCAGAGCACTACCCTTTAGGTTCAAATCGCTACCCGATTTCCGCAAATTTTGTTCGTCCCTGACGAGGTTTGGCCAGGTTTGGTGCGGCCGCCGGGATTTGAAGTCCCGAGCCGTTGCTTAGACGGCTTCCCGGGTCGTTGGGTTGGAAGCCCAATGGACGCGTCCAACGCTATGTCCTAGACCAGGCTAGACTACGGCCGCTGGCCATGCGCTTAGTCCGTGGTCTTTTCTGCCTTACGATTGGTCGAGAACACTCAGCAGACAGGGTTGAGCCAAGCTGCAGGACCTAGCCATCGAGTTCGGTCTCAACTAGTCTTAAGAATCTGACGATGTCCCGCTAGGATGTTTTGAAAGTCGTCCCACTTGAGCACGATCTAGCCCCGGCCCGTGACTATCTTAACGACAAGAGCCTGCAGATCGGTCGTATTCTTCCCGTCGTCGACGAACTACTTGGAGAATTCTTTCCAACAGGCAGCAGTTATGTTCTAAAGAAGGGACGGGTCGTCGACGCCATATTCTCCTATAACCCAGGAAGAGAGAAGCAAGCTCCCACAGCGAGATTCCGCATTGTAACAGATTCTATTTCAGGTCTGAGGGACGCGACAACGCTTGTTGAGGAAACAGCTCTTGCCGGTGAGAAGATGGTGCTCCGAACTAATGTGTTCGGATACGACAAGAAGCGTGTTCAAGCCCTGAAAGCGTTAGGATACACCGTTGGCGCTTCTTTACCCGGAGTCGTCTCTCTTGATGGGAGGAGATTTGACTATCACCTTCTCTACAAGGATCTAAGTTCGAGGTACAAGCCCGACATCCGAAGAAGTTACGCCAAGCCGGGTCTGTACAAGGAAGTAGAAGTGGAGAAGGCAAAGACGCCTAAATTGAAAGTCAGAGGCTATCGATCAGATGATCGGCCGATCCTTGACAAGTTCATAACTCATCAGAACGTGATTCGGGGAATCGGGTCCGGGGTCTTCGAGGGCCTATACCCATTTCCACCTGGAGATTATCTACAAAGGGTTGTAGCAAAGCAAGTTTTTCCAATCGTGTGCGAAGACGAGCTCATTGGGGAACCTGTCGGATCTGTCGATCTCTTCGGATCTTCCGCGCAGGTCATGCAACATTCCATGGCAACAGGAATCTATGTCCGGCCTGACTACCAAGGGCTTGGCGTTGGGACCATGTTGATGGAGGCTGCGAAGACTCTTGCCATGAGGTTGCACTTAGGCAGGGTCTGGTTGAGCGTTTTCGATGGAAATCGCCCCGCCATAGCGCTTTATCAAAAAACTGGGTTTGAAGAGTCCGGGAGGGTGCCTGGCTGGTTGCAAGAGGGATATGTTGATGAGATCTTCATGACTCTGAAGCTAGAATAGCTATCCTGACAACATCACGGCGATACTCATCCATTCTTGAGTAACCACTCTTTTCGAGCAAGACCGCGTTCGGTCAGAGCGTATTGGAACCTGCCTGCCCTGCGGGTCCGGCTCAAGAGTCCCTGTCTCCAGTAGCGCAAAAGTGCCATCTCGACTGCTTTGTCCGTCAGTTTGAGAGTCTCCTCAGTTGCCAGGAGCTGTCGAATCTTGAAACTGTCGAGTTCCTTGGTTGATTCGAAGAGCCCGAGTACTTGGACCTTGAGCTCGTTGTAGTTCATTGTCGCGGGTCGTGGTCGGTGGATCTCATAAAGCTATTGCGGGAGACGTGATTGTAGGAATTTATCTTAGCATGTTCTTGAGAGGGCGAAGAGTAACACCTTGTATGTTTTCCCGAGCTTGTCGTTTCGGCGAAACACTTTCACTTTCACTCCCGATTTCCAGAGTAACACCTTGTAGAATGATATTCGGGACCGAAAATCGTTATATATCTACAACGGAGAAGGCTCGGGCTGAGCACTATTGTCCGACCAAGAAGCAGTTCAGAGTTCTGTTCAGCCGGCCCAGCCTATCGGGACAATCGAAGTTACTGTAAGGCACAATGGGGCAGAGACCAAGGTTATCGGAAGCCCGGAGAATGTTGTTCGCGAGCTTGTCATTTTCTTCTCGAAAGCCTACCCGGCGCTCGAGCTAGCTTCGAAGCTTGTGCTCTCTGTCGACACCTCGGAGTTTCTACAAAGCTGTGCAGGCGTTATCGCTTACTCCCCTGAGGGTCTCGCGATCCTCAAGGATACAACGACATTGAAGGACAGAGAGCTCATGATGCTTCATGTTGCCGGAGCACGTATGTTTTACCTGATGGGAAAGAAGGACAGTGATTCAATCTCGCTAGACGAGTTGGCCAGGATTACCGGTCGGGTCACCGGGACAATTGCAGGCCGGCTCAGCGAACTGGTTAGGGAACAACTCATAGAACGAATCGGAAAAGGCTCTTACAGGCTCACCACAATGGGACAACGTATTGTCATCCAGACACTGATGCCGAAAGCAGTACAGCTCCCGGAGAGGTAGAAAGCGATGACAAAGACGAGACAAGCCCCCAAGGTTTGCCGAGGGAAACATTTGGAGATTTAGAATGATCGAAATTAGAAAGTATCGTCTCTATCCAACGAAGGAACAAATCAATCTGTTAGAAGAGACTCTCGAATCTTGTCGTAAGACTTGGAACTTTCTACTCGCTCGACGTAAAGACCGCTTGGATAAGACTAAGTTCGACCAAGACCATATCATCTATCTTCAGAAACAGAAGACTCCAAGCCTCCGATTAGTCTACTCTCACGTTCTACAGAATGTCAGCGACAGACTCGACAAGTCATTCAGAGCGCTCTTCAAAGGAATCGCTCGGTATCCGAAGTTCAAATCTTTCGGTCGCTACGATTCCTTCACCTATCCTGATGCTTACAACGGTTCTGTGAAACTTGGAAGTTCGACTCGTAGGACTAAATTGTATCTCTCGAAAATTGGATATGTTCCGGTTATCGTTCACCGTCCGTCAAGTCTTGGTAAGAACAAGCGTTGCACTATCAAGCGTGAAGGCGATAAATGGTTCGCTGTCTTGGAGAATCAAGTCTCTGAACTTCCAGGGTCGAACGTTGTTGCTCCAAAGTCTTCTATCGGTTTGGATGTTGGTCTTCTCTCTGTCGTTGCGACATCTGATGGTGAAACTTTCAAGCCTATTGTTCCATTGAAGAAGAATCTGAAACGTTTTCGTAGACTTCAACAATCGGTTTCTCGAAAGAAGAAAGGTTCTAAGAGTCGTCGTAAAGCAGTTCAGAGAGTTAGCCGTCTTCATTGGAAGATTCGTTCTATTCGCTCCGACTTTAATCACAAACTTTCAACACAACTTGTTCGAGCACACGACTTCTTTGCTCTTGAGGACTTGAACATCAAAGCAATGCTGAAGAATCATTCTCTCGCTCGTTCAATTTCTGATGTTGGTTGGAATCAACTTGTTCATATGTTGAAATACAAAGCAGAGCGAGAAGGTAAGAAAGTTGTCTTTGTCTCTCCGAACTATACTTCTACAGATTGTAGTCGTTGTGGATTTCGGAAAGAAATGCCTCTGTCTGTTAGAACGTTCCACTGTGAACGTTGCGGCTTTGAAACGGATAGAGATGTAAATTCTGCTATTGGAGTTCTCAATCGAGGACTCGAACGGGTAGGGTTGGAACGACCCGAACTCAAGCCTGTGGAGAGTGGAGTTCAGTCTCTCAATCGTTGGGAGATTCAGCCACATGTTGAATCAGGAATAGAAGGTGTCGAAAGCCCCGACCTTGAGGGAGGGTTCTAAGTTCACAGAGCGTCCGAAGATCAAGGTTCAGATCGAATGGGGAGACATCAAGCACACCGTCGAAGGCGACCTAGAGACGGTTGTGCAAGAGGTCATGCGGTTCGCAGCACAGGTCCTCCCCAACTATTCACTCGCCTCGAAGCTGACCTTTTCTCCAGACTACTCGTCCATGGTGGACGATCTCTCGGAGACAGTCAAACTGACGCCTGAGGGAGAGGCTGTATTTCTGAAGCCGGAAATGTCGGCGGAGCACTCGATCTCACTTGTCCTACTGGCCACCCGGGTTGCACACGCAGTGGGCACCCGGGCGAGCGTTGACATGAGCCCTGAAAATATCAGTAAAGCTATTGGAAAATCCGTCAAGACAGTCCGCAATACCCTAGCGATGATGGGAAAGACCGGCATAGTAGAGCGGACCAGTGAAGGAAACTACAAGCTCTCAATCCAAGGGATCCGCAAGTCGCATGAGATCGCAAGAGGCGTCACGGCACGTGCCGCCGCGTCCCAGCATGAAACAAAGGTGACCGCGCCAGGATGATACTAGAGAGGGTGCGGGGACAGGCGGGAGAGGGGGATCTCCCGCCCAATACTGGGGGAATCTAACCTTGCTCCACCGCACCCAGGAACTAACTGAACCTCTCGCACAATTAAAAAGCATACCGGAAGAACTTCAACATCCGATCCCAGAAGCCCTCCTCCAGCTCTCAACAAAATCTATGCAATCGCTACGCGGGTCGACACTCAACCCACGGACAGTGTCCCTTGTGGACATGGGATTGGATGATGGGGACTCTGACGAGCAGCTGGAAATCGGAGCCTCCTCGATTGGGATGGGCTTGAAACGCAGCCCAATCAACCTGTTGAGAGAATCGGTTCCAATTGCAGCATGCGACGCATCCAGTGTCAAGATTGGTGAAACCGATACCGGAATGATATTCGCAATCCGGGCAGTTGCCGTCTGGCGACAGCCCGACAAGATTGCCTTCACACGATGGGGACCACTGTTGTTCCATATTCCAAATTCCGATGGCCGGCAAGAAAAGTACAGAGACGACGAGTCACGACTCTTCGGCGGACTATCAGTCAAGACCCTCCGAGTTCTGACAAAGCTAAGAAATCACGTGGAACGTTGGGTCCAGGAAGAACTAGCGGTCACCGTCAAGGATGGTATAGTTCTGCTAGATGGATCGTTGACCGCCGGAACTCCAGACAATCCTTCCAGCAGGGTCCAAAGAATCCTCTCCGCTGCCCGCAACAACAACAGCATCGTCATCGCTCTCTCCAAATCAACGCAGCTTACAGTTGGTGGGAAGAATATTCTCGGCTTCTTCGACGCCGAAAAAATTCCCCACATCATCGACATAACATCGGTTGTGGAGAACGAGTATCCAGCATATCCGATCAGGTTCCTCGGACGAGTGTGCGTGTCGAAACTTTCGCCAGACGGGTTCCTGTTCCGCACCGATATCGATCGTGACGCTGATGAACAACAGTCCCTGGTTGCCCTTGGCCGAATAGCTGGCACAGATGTGATCTTCCACGGCTATCCTGAGACACTGCGGATAGCTCACATCTTCAGCACCTTCACCGCCAACGAGATTCTCGCAGTTCAACGATTTGTTGCCAGCAACCATCACGTCACCCTTCAATCCCGGCCGAATCTACGGCGTTCGTTGTTCGGACCCTTCGGAACAAGCAGGTACGTGGCCTAGATGCGGATCTACCGAAAGGAAGCGGATGAGGTCCAGCTTATCGCCTTCCCTGACGAACATGTTCACAAGGGCGATTACTTCCTTATCGAAGACCCAGCTCAATCGAGAGGACTCCTCGTCCAAGCGATAGATCTCCAATACGCAAATGTCCCTGGGGTCTTGGAGGACATTCTGAGAGACGTGATGACTGACGGGGAGCTTTCAGGGGAGGATGTGGACCCGCTGAACATTTCGAGCCAAGTGGACGCGTTGAAGGACACGAGGTTGGCAGTCTGCAAGATTCGTGGAACCATTGCTCAGGACGGGAGCCTTTCGCCCAGCACTTCCTGGCTGCCATCACGCACCTCATCAAAGATCCGACCCTATGCAGTCAACAAGCTGATAATGAACGGTGGAAAGATGCCGGTCAAGCTCGGACATAACGACGGCGAGCCAGTAAGCGTAGACGCCAGCGGACTCGATGGCGGTCTCAATATTATCACTGGAAGAAAGGGATCAGGGAAGTCTCACCTGGCGAAACTACTCCTGTTGTCAATGGCAGGATGGGGTGCTCCCTGCATCGTTCTAGACGTTAACGGAGAATACATCAACCTGCACAAATCGAGAGATGGACGACAATCTTCTGCGCGGCTGACCGTTCTAGCGCCGAGAAGCGGTCTAAACTTCTCGATGGCCAAACTAGGACTGAGAACCGTGGCAGGGGTCTTGAGTCACGCGCTCGATCTGCCCGCGACCTCGTCCAAGGTCTTCACTACCATCTGGAAGGATCTCGAATCTCGGGGGGACTTGACTCTGCCAACCGTAATACAGACTGTTCAATCGTGGAGTTGCCATGATAGCGTCCGCGAAGCGCTAACTTCTAGGCTACAGGTCTTGATGGAATCAGGACTGTTTGACGAGGCGAACCCTCTTACCGAGGAACGAATTCTCCACACAATCGAGGGAGGCGGGGTTCTGGTTGTTAATTTGAAAAATCAGAGCCAGATCGTCCGACGAATACTCGTCGAGATCTTTCTCGGAGAACTAACCAAGATTCTCTCCAGCAACTGGCTCAAGGCCGCGTTTCTCTTCGCAGAGGAAGCACACCTGTATTTGCGCGATACTTACTGGGATGACATAGTTACACGGATGAGGCACATTGGCTTGTTCACGACGTTCATCACGAATCAACCGGACACGGTTCAGGAAGCGATCTACAGGCAAGCAGACAACGTATTCATCTTCAATTTCACAAACGAACACGATATCGATGCGATTGGCAAAGTGGCAAAAGCGGACAGCGATACGATACGCTATCTCGTCAGAGGAATCCCCACCAGGAGGTGCCTACTCTTGGGCAACGTCGTCAAGGACCTGCCAATGATGGTCGACGTGGAACAGCTTGACGTCAGAACAATGGGAGAGACGAGACTCTTCTTTTCGTAGTATCAGTTGCAGGCGCTGGTCGCACCGAATCTGGTGATGGTGAGCCCGTTTATTCTCTGGCTATCTGCACTAGGTCGGACGGTTCCTTCTTGCTGCTCTCGGAGAGGCTCATTATTCCTCCGGTGAGACTCTGACCTGGCACGCCATTCGTGGCAAATATCTGCGCGACCCGCAACGAGGTGCCCCCAGCCATACACACCAAGAGGACCTTTCGGTTGTCCTTGGGCAGAACTTTCGTGATATTGTCGGGTATTTTTTCGGTCGAGATCAACGTTTGGACATCTGAGGCTCTTGCGACTTTGATCTTGCCCTCATCGCATCCAAGAGATGATGCTAGGAGTTTGATGCCGTCCTCTTTCGGGACGAACATGCCGTGGGTCCAGAGAACCTCTCCATAATCTGCTACACTGGTGCTTGCCTGTGGAAGAGTCACTTCTAGGAGAGGGGGTGACTGTGCCACTGTTCCGAGAGTGCTCCGGTACTTGTCGATGCCATCGGCTAGCATCACAACAAGCTTGTCACCTACACCATAGTTGAGCATCTGTAAACAAGCATATAGTGCCAGTGCGCTGCTCTCGCCGATGTCGTAGCCCCTGCCAACGAAAAAGCGAAGTACCCGCCTGGCTTGTTCGAAGTTCACCTCGTGCTGTCCCGCATACAGTGCGGGATCGTAGAATCTGAGGCCTAAGGCCTTGTCTTTGGTTCGTATTCCTGCAACGTCTTGGTTCTTAAGAGGGAATACTACGTGAACAGATTTCTTGCCGTATTTCGTCTGAAGGTATCTACTGATCCCTGCAGACGTGCCTCCTGTCCCAAAAGCCGAGATTATCTTGAACTCGGCGAGTGATAGACCGTTGTCTTTGAGCTGTTGGTCTATCTCTGGTGCTGTGACTGCCTCGTGCGATTTCACGTTTAGCTCGTTATCGTATTGTTCGGGGCAGAAGCCTCCGTAGACCTTTGCCAATAGTTTCGCAAGGTTGATCACGTCTTGCCTCGCGAGGAGGCCTTCTATCTCCGCGCGTGACTTGTCGAACCTCGCAGTGTCCAGTCCGAGATCCGACAGTTGTCCGCGGACATTGTTCGCGGTTGCTTTCGCGATAACTAGGTTCTGGTCCATTGCTAAGCCGGGTGCTGGGCAAATGTCAATGTCCAGGTTCACGGTCTTGGCCGAGTTCTTGTTCAGTTCATCCAAGACGCCGCTCTGAAGCTTCCTTGAAACCAGGAAAATGACGTTGATCCCGATCTTTTCCAGCATCCCAAGAGCGATACCAAAATTGCCAGAGGTTGCCTCGAAGACAGTTTGACCAGTTCTTAGTTTGCCGGCGGCAATGGCATCCTCGATTATCTCAACAGCTGGGCGGACTTTGACCGAGCCACCCGCGATTTTCGAATCGAACTTTCCGAAGACCTTGATGTTCTCTGTAGCTATCTGAAGGCCGTATTCGACACGGGCGCACTCGACTAGGGGAACCGTCAGATCCTCCAAAGGAGTTGGATTGACGATAAGCTTCTTTCCATCCTTTTCAACAACAGATGGGACTTTGCTCTTTATCTCGCTCCGGAATCGCTTGAGAAGCGCTTCGTCAACCCGGGGCTGAGCCGTGGACCCTTGCATTCATTATCCTTCCAATTGGGGATACGGCT
>MNGN01000020.1 GCA_001918745.1 Crenarchaeota archaeon 13_1_40CM_3_52_17
ACGACTATTATGATGTCTCCGTGGCCGAGGAAGGCGTCGATTATGTTGACACCGTTCCGATAGAGAAGTTCTGTGATGTAAGATGCTATTCCGGGAGTGTCCCAGGCGTTAGTGGGCAGGTACAGTGAGAGCTTGGCTACGTTCGGTTGTACAGTGACGATATTGAGATGGCGCAGTTTCTTCTTGATCAGCTCGTAGTCCTCTGATGGCAATATGATCTTGATCGAGTTGGCTAGTGGGAATATGTGCGGAAACTCTCCCAGTGTTACGGATATTTCTGAGAGTTCGTTGAGTATTTTGGGAAATTCGGCGCGGGGAGCTCTTACCGTTACGTCTGCTATTCCGTTTGAAAGGGAGATTCTAGTGTTTTCCAGTGCTCTTACAGGGTCCAAGGATTTCATTTCTTCTAATGTATCTGAGAATCTCTTGATCGCTACGACTAGCGTGTTGATGGTAGGTTTTCGGCCTGTTAGTTGTTGGACGTGGGGCTGGATTAGATCGGCGATGGAGTGGAAGTTTGTGAGTTTCATCTTGAGGCATTGGTAGATGGGGTAGTTCTTGGTGAGGATCTGTCGTACGGCTTCTGGAACTGTCATGTTCTTCTGGGTGAGAGCTGGCATTCTTGGTTGCGCCTCTGACTGTAATAACGTGGGTTCCGAGTTAAAAGGTTTATATAGAAAGTAACATGTGTTACTCAGTTGCAATAAGATGATATCTATGCAAAACACAAACTATCCCGCCTACGTCTTCGCAACCGTCAATCACGGCATGACGAAGAACGTGGTCGAGGAGCTAAAGAACAACCCGAACATCGACCTCATCGCACCAGTCACCGGACGCTTCGACTTAGCACTACGACTAAAGCAGAACACCCCAGAACAAATCGTACAACTCGTCAGCCAGATCCGCCAAATACAAGGCATCCAGACTACTCAGACACTCTTCGGTTTCAATGGCATCAACGGCGCTCACTTCCAGAACCAGATGCCACTTGGCATCAGCCTCTTCAACGTCACCAGCCCAATCGAGACATTCGTCAACCAGCTCAAGACCTTCCCAGGCCTCATCGAGGCATGGACAACCCCGGGTCAGTTCGACATCGTAGCACTCTGGCAGGCAAGGACCTCTGACGAGATCGTCAAGTCCGCCTTCGAGAAGTTCCCAACACTAAAAGGCATCGCCCACAGCGAGACACTTCTCGCACCCACACCACTCTTCAAACAGTAAGCGTACCAGTTAGCTCCAAGACCAATCTCCCTTTTTTCTTTCGTCTCACACTGAGGACATTCTGCAAAAACGCAACACGCTCGATCGTACTATATCCTTAGCATGAATTTGTGATGATTATTCGAGCGTTGATTTTCGAAGTCAGAGAACCTGTTACGATCTAACGGGTGAACCGTTTCATCTGGCCGCTCACAATTTTCGATCCCAGCGGTAGGTGAGGTTTCCCCAGCAAGCCGGTCAAGACGTCCTTATGCCCATCTTGTCGTCTCGGCAGGGTATCGATCGCGTCTTGTATGTCGGAGAATAAGTTCTCGTAGTATCCCAGTCTCGCTTTTCTCTGGTCAAGTAGTTGCCAGTCCAATTGGGTGTAGATCGTCTCCCTTCTATCCCCGTTTCCATCGTGGATGACCGCTTCCGCTTCAAACATAAAGTCCTGATTCTCTTCACGGAGGGCTAGATAGAGGGCGAATGGTATTCGTGATGGCGGGGAGAAGGCTATGTAGCCGCTCTCGTGACGGTCGTATCTCCGGCGAAGATTTGATCTGTGGCCTCCGCTACAGCACGAGAAGGTCTTGTAGCCCTTGTTGTTAAGTGATGAAACAATCGCTCGTATCGCCGGGTCAATGCGTGAGGCGTTTCTTCCTATCTTCAGATCCTTCCAGTTTGAGGCGTCGAGTTCTCCCAACCTCTTGGAATGGGCTCGTGGCAAGAATTCGCTGGGCAACGTTTAGACTCCAATAATCCTATTGGGTCGTCCTGTGCTCGAAAACAGTCTGGTAAACGAGTCTGTGGAACCAGTGGGGTCCCGTTTCTTCATTTGGAGCAAATCGTCCGCGGGGCGCAAATCCGGACTTTGCACCGATGCTCACGAGGCCAATCGCTTCAATGTCCTCAGCGTCGACTTGCTCGCTCAGCCAGGTGCTGTTTCGACGCTGGAATTTTTGTTCGTCTAACGCGTACTGGAACCATAAGAACAGGGTCTTGTCAGGTTTCCCGGGAATCGGCATATACACGTTGACCGATAAGCCCCAGGGATAGAAGTTCAATGTTATGTTGGGAAAGACAAACCACCACAGCGCAAATACCCTTCTGGTAGGATTCTTTGGGTCCCGGAATCTGTCTGCTAGGAGCTGAGGGTCGAAGCCGTTCTTTTCGTCCCGTGCATATGCCCACTGTAGAGCGCTGAACTTGTACAGCTCAGTCCGATAGGAGGCCAGAACGATTGCGTCGGCTAGTCCGCCCGGTCCCTTGTGAACGAACTTGATGTGGAAGTTGTCCATGTAGTTCCAAGCGTGCTGTTTCCAGTTTCCCTCAACCTCCCGAACTTCTCCATTGAAATGATATCTCCTGAGGCTGGCGAGTTCAATTCCTGGTACAGATTGCTGAACCGTTTCAATGAAATCGTGGAAGGGTGCCAGTGGCTCGCTAGTAGAGACGAAAGCCCATTGTCCCCATTCATCAACGTGAACACTTCTCAAGTGGTCCGATTCCCTTGGAAACCCATCAATCTTCTCAAACCCCGCCTGGGCGACGAACTTCCCATCGTTGTCAAATTGGCGTCCGTGCTGCGGACAGATTATCGCCCCTCCAACGCTCGACGATTCAACGAGAGGATGCCAAGCGTGGGTGCAAACGTTAGGAAAGCAGTTCAGCCTGCCATGTTTGCCTCGCTGGAGGAAGAACGGCTTTCCGAGAAGATTGAACGGGACTCGAGAATTGGATCTGGCAAGCGAGTCTATGGAGGTGGCAGGTCCGTCTTCGGGGACGTTTTCACAGGGTGTTAGCAACCACGTTTGAGCAAAGATAGTTCCAAGTTCCAGTTCGAGAAATTCTGAGTCCACAAACGCTGAAGAAGGTAAGGATTCGGCTCGACCAATACTGGGGTCTACAAAGAATTTTTTCATAGGGAGAGGCTTCATGGGCTCAGGTTCTCTCCCCCTTCCTGCCTAGAATGTCAACTCTTCGGACGTGTTTTAGGGCGTCATAGAAAAAGAGCTTAAGGGAGACTAAGGAAGCTTTCTTTCTACAATGTCCCCGCCAAATTTCACTGTAGAGGTAGTAGTCGAGAACAAGCCTCTGGCTCGGGATCCTGAGGGAGAGACTATTCACCAAAGTCTGATCCTAAAGGGAGGCTACTCCCAAGTGACAAGTGTTCGGGCTGGCAAGTTCTTGCGCATGAATGTTGAAGCCAGATCACCGGAAGATGCTGAGCAACTCGTTCGGAAACTCTGCGATGATCTTCGGATCTACAATCCTGCAGCGCACACGTGCCACGTCAGGGTGGTACGATAACAAATAAGGCCGTCAACTATATTTCACGTCCAGAACCGGTATTCTTCAGCAATCTCGTCCCTTGACACGAGTCTGTCAAAAAAGGGCTTAATAGGCATCGAGATTCACTACTTTAGGAAACCTGGATAATGGTAAGGGTCGCTGTCGTACAGTTCCCTGGAAGCAACTGCGACCTAGACGCGCTAGAAGTTCTCCAGAAAACTGTCAAGGTCCCAACGAACCTCGTATGGCACAAAGACCTGAAAAAAGATCAATATGACGCGTACGTTCTGCCCGGAGGCTTCTCATACGCCGACTACCTCCGTGCCGGCGCAATAGCCGCGACCAGCCCAAGCCTAGAAACCATTAGAGAGGCAACAGACAATGGCAAGCCAATCCTAGGAATATGCAACGGCCTCCAGATACTAGTTGAAGCGGGAATCCTGCCCGGTGCCGTTCTTCGAAACACCGGTCTACGGTTCGTCTGTAAATGGACACGGCTCAGAATAGAATCCTCCAGAACGCCGTTCACAAAACTAGCGAGAAAGGGTCAGACGCTGCGGATTCCAATCGCTCACAACGAAGGCCGATATTATCTCGACAACGACCAGTTTGCTGAACTAGAAAAGAACGAGCAAGTCGTTTTACGATACGTCAACGAGAACAATATTCCGACGGCGGATTCGAACCCTAACGGCTCCATGGACAATATTGCCGGAATCTGCAACAAAGAAGGAAACGTGATGGGGCTCATGCCCCACCCCGAACGCGCCTCCATCCCAATTCTAACCCCAGACAATCATCCAGAAGGAAGGATAATCTTCGAGTCGATGATCGAGACCCTCGAAAGGGGAAGATAGATGAAATCTCAAGACAGGGAGAAGAAATCTAAACATGACTGAAGAGACTCGTTCTATTCGTCGTTTGGTTCTCGGCATACTCTCCATCGTCCTAGGCATCGTATCTCTAGCTGCATTCTTCTCCATCACCTATGTCGCTGGCATCGGTATTCTCGGGGGCTTCTACGGCCTCATATTGATCGCACTAGGGGTGGGCCTGATCCTTCCGAAAAGGGAGCCGAAGAAACAGGAGACTCAATAGGACTTGACAGAAGGATTTCCGGCGAAGAAGAAAACGTATCCACGCGCTACCGCGATTGTGGGAGGACTCATCGCGGGAGTTGTCGCAGGGCTCATCGCCTATCTCGTCGCTAACCTCGTCGGGTTCATTATCGCCTTCATCATCGGCGCAATCACAGGTTCACGCGCAACACTTCTCGCTCTCCGAGGAAGAGAGCACCCATCATGACCCGATCCGGTATCATGGAGCCTCAACCTTGACCCTAGTGGAAGTTCTGAAGCCCAATCTTACCGATGAGGAGATCCGCTACGCAATCAAAAAACTCCAACGCGAGCCCAACGAGGTTGAATGGGCTATGCTCGAAGCCCAATGGTCCGAGCACTGCAGCTACAAATCCAGCAAAACACTCCTCAAACAACTCCCCAGCAAAGGACCCAGAGTTCTCGTCGGACCTGGTTTCGACGCAGGCGTCATCGACATAGGCGATGGCTGGGTCGTAACCCTCCACATCGAATCACACAACCATCCCAGCGCTATCGACCCATATGGTGGAGCAGCCACAGGCGTCGGCGGGGTCGTCCGTGACATCCTAAGCTTGGGAACGCGTCCTATCGCTATCCTCGACCCCCTCAGGTTTGGATCAATAGAGAGCCTTCACACCCGATGGCTCTTCGACAACGTCGTCAGGGGAATAGCAGACTACGGCAACTGTGTCTCTGGAAAAGACCTTGTTTATTTCACAAATGACGACGATTTTCACATAAGCGATTTTGAGAGTTTCTTCTACGAATATCAGAAGAATGGAAAGTGCTCGCTCGAATTCTCAGATAATCACACGGTCATACTAAAGCCCAAGATTGACCTGCAGGTTCTTTCTTTTGATTTCGGAAGCAAACGCGCCACCTTCCACAAGGTCAATAGAATCTACAGAAAGCTGGCACCGAAACTACTCAGTGTCCATACGAACCTAGGCCGCGTTGTATCGGTAACCCCAGAACATCCAATGTTCGTGGCCAACAATGACGGCATCATAACGGTCAAGCAGGCCTCAAACATAAAGATTGGAGATAGAATCCCTATTCTGTGCGACTATCCAAATCAAGACGATCTTCCAAACGGTCACGAAATCGATGTGATCAAAGAACTTACTGGCAGAGATCTAGATGCCCAATTGGGGATAAGACCTGCTAAGACGAGTCTCCGCACTGTTAAAAAGCAGATCTTGCCAGTGTTGCGGAAAGCAGGGGTGACATCACAGCAGTGGTGTCATTACTTCAAGAAAAAGGGTGGAAGCCATCTTCCTCTAAACTTGTTCTTGAAGCTCGAACACTTAGACCCCCAGACTCCTTTGCAAAGAGACAAGGTCTTGTTGCACTCGGGTAGCGGTAGGGTCAACCCGATCCCTGCGATCATACGAGTCGATTCTCACTTTGCAAGACTCATCGGCTATTTTCTATCCGAAGGTTGCAGATATGACGACAAAGCAGCGAATACCTCAAGGCTAATCTGGACCTTCAGGAGAGAGGAGGTCGATTATATCGACGACGTCTGCTCGATACTATCCCAGATAGGCATTCGATACTCGAAGCGAGAAAACTCACCTAACACGGTTCAGGTAAGGGTTTCCTCGGCCATACTCGGTTTCGTTTTCCGAGAAGTGCTAGGGTGCGGAAAAGATTCCTACTCGATGCAGATTCCTGCCTTGTTCTATCGGGTTAATCGGACCCTGCTGTTTGAGGTGCTGAAGGGGATAATTAGGGGGGATGGCTCTCTTAGAGCTGACTCTTCAAACCCGATTAGTATCAGGTACGCAACAACTAGTCGTTTGCTGTTCCAGCAGGTCCTACTATTGCTGCACTCCTTGGGTTACGTAGCTTCTTCGAAATCAACTTGGACGCAGAAATCAACTGTGCCAATCTATGAGCTTGAAGTTTACGGCATGGGGCAAGTTCAATCGCTTGCAAACATTTTCCTCCCGAGACTCCTCTCAAAGGCCGAGACCAGACTGAAAGAGTACAAGTTCCCTAAATCGGCAAGGTCAAGATTCAAGCGTCATGAAAATTTCGCATCGGTCAAGGTCAAGAAGGTCGAAGAGGTCAACGGTGAGTTTCCGGTTTACAATTTGGAGGTAGACGGCACCCATAATTACGTCACGACCGGAGGAATAATCACCCACAACTGCATAGGCGTCCCGACGGTCGGGGGAGAGGTGGAGTTCGACCCGTCTTTCGAGAGAAACTGCCTCGTTGATGTCGCATGCGTTGGTCTCGGACGAAAAGACAAGCTCGTCCTAGGCGAAGCCCGCAACGTAGGCGACCTCGTCTACCTTGTCGGAGGAAGAACGGGGCGAGACGGCATCCGCGGGGCAAGCTTCGCCAGCAAAACACTGACAGACAAGTCCGACACAGAACGATCCGCCGTCCAGGTCCCTGACCCATTCACAAAGAAACTCATCATCGAGGCAATACTCGAAACGGTAGAGGCGAGCATCATCCAGGGAATGAAAGACCTCGGAGGTGGAGGCCTAACCTGCGGACTATCAGAGATCGCGGCGAAAGCCAGGACAGGGATAGAGATCGATCTGGACAGGATCCAGACACGCGAGCCTGACATGAAAGCCGCAGAGATCATGATCTCAGAGTCACAAGAAAGGATGCTCCTTCTAATCCGCGAGCCAGACGAACAGAAGCTCATCAGTATCCTTGGAAAATGGGAGGTAGGCTACGCGAAGATAGGACAGGTCACCAAGGACGGCCTCCTGACCATCCGGAGGGGCAATGAGGTTGTGGCCAAAGCACCCGCAAAGTTCGTGGCTGAAGCACCACTCTCTCCAAGATCATCAAAACGCCCTCTCTATCTGGACGCCCTCGCACAGATACCTGAACCGGCTATGCCTGAGGACCTCGGTCAAACCCTCCTCAGTCTACTCTCAGGCCCAAATATCGCGAGCAAGGAATGGATCTATCGCCAGTATGATCATGAGGTTGGCATCCGGACCATCGTTAGACCAGGACAAGCCGACTCAGCACTACTACGTCTCCCCAACAAGCGCTCCCTAGCTCTCACCACCGGCGGCAACAGCAAACAATGCTATGTGGACCCTTACTGGGGAACCGTGGGGGTTGTCTCGGAAGCATTCTGCAATCTAGTCGCTGACGGCGCGGATCCGGTTGCGGTCGTAGATCATTTGCAGTTTGGAGACCCTGGAAATCCTGAGGTCTACTGGACATTCAAAGAGGCGATTCGAGCCATCTCCAACTATCTCAAAGCTCTAGGGGTCCCATGTGTAGGTGGCAAGGTCAGCTTCTACAACGAAGACTCGATGAATCGCAAGGCGATCAAGCCATCACCAGTCATTGCCGCCGTGGGACTGGTAGAACCAAAAACCCCGAAGATACTGCAAGCTCTCAGAGAATTGGAAGACGATCTCATCATCGTCGGCAACACATCTGATGAAATGGGTGGGAGCGAATACTACGAACACGTACACAAGCTCACAGGAGGCCAGGTTCCCAAGGTCAACTTGAAGAAAGAGAAGATACTCCTCCGATCTTTGTTGAGGATTCTGAGAAGCGGCCGTGTAGAAAGTGCCCATGATATTTCGAAGGGCGGACTAGCCGTTGCCTTGGCCGAGATGTCTGTTCAAGGCCGGAAAGGCATAACCATAGACCTCGATAAGATTCCTAAAAAGACCAGTAGAATGGACAACTTGCTATTCTCCGAATCAAGATCACGGTTCGTACTTGAAACAAGACCCAGGGACACCATTAGAATCGTCAGCTCGTTCAAGCGTCTCGGAATATCTGCCGCAAAGGTGGGGACCCTATCTGACAATGGGATCGAGTTCCTCTCGAACGGACAACCGATCATCACAATTCCTCTCGCTGAAGCCTCACGGGCCTGGTCCGAAACGATCCCGCGGGCAATGGAGGCGACGCTATGAAAGAGCACTGCGGCGTCCTAGCCATATACTCTATGGAAAACCGGCCTGTTGCCGAGCGTATCGTCAAGGGACTTGCAGCCCTACAACACAGGGGCCAAGAGTCATGGGGTATAGCCGTACCCGGCGAGCCCATCCTCAAAGGCTTGGGCCTGATCGGCCAGGGGGCTGATGCTAATGCGAAGAAGATTCTCAGCTTCACCAGCAATCGCGGAATAGGACATGTACGCTACTCCACCCGCGGACGAACGACACTAGAGAACGCTCACCCTCTCGACATTCGCGGCGAATTCGCCATCGCCCAGAACGGGACCATCGCGAATACAGAGGATCTTGAGCCCATGGTCCAGAGAGAATTTCCGATCCTGGGCTCGACAACTGACACGAGGCTCGCTGGTTATCGTCTCCTGCAACACTACCGTGCTGAACAGGATTGGACCCGTGCGTTTCACAAGCTGAGCAAAGAGCTGAGCGGCTCCTACAGCTTCGTCATGATAACCCACGATGGCGAGGTCCTAGCCGCTAGAGACGAAGCAGGTTACAGACCCCTCTGTCTAGGATATGATCCTGAGACCGATACACATATCGTTGCGAGCGAGAGCTGCGCGCTAACAACGCTCCAAGCCAACTTTGTCCGGGACATTCAACCAGGCGAGCTTGTCAGCCTCACCAAAGACGGCCTAAAAATAACACGATTCGCAGACTCACCACGACACTACCACTGCCCGTTCGAGTACACCTACTTCGGCCATCCGAGCAGCAAGATTGACGATCATTACGTGTACGATGCTCGACGAAAGCTCGGCAGAGTCCTCGCACGCAAATACCCGTTCAGAGCCGATGTCGTCATCCCCGTCCCCGACTCCGCCAGGCCCGCGGCCCTCGGCTATTCCGAGGAGAGCGGCATACCCATGGAGGAGGGTTTGATGAAAGACCGCTACCGGAGAAAGGGGAGCCTCCGCAGCTTCATCGAGCCAACAGCGGAGAGCCGGGAAGAGATCGTTCGCGAGATCATCACCATCAAACCCGTCGTCGACGGCAAAGACGTCATCGTGGTCGATGATAGCATCGTCCGCGGAACCAGCAGCAGAAACATTGTCCAATCCCTCCGAGACGCTGGAGCGAAGAAGGTCTACATGGTCGTCACCTTCCCGCCCATCCGCCACCCATGCTACATGGGCATCGACTTCCCGACGAGGGAAGAGTTGCTCGCGAACAAAGCAGACGGCAAAACCCTCAACATCGACGAGCTCAACAGGAAGGTCGCCCGTGAAATAGGGGTCGATGGTCTCGGCTACAACGACATCAAGGGTCTAAGCGAGGGAATAGGTCTCGGCAAGGACGAGATGTGTTTCGCCTGCGTCACCGGAGAATATCTCGGTCTGAAGAAAGATCCTGTGCTTCGGACTCGGGAAGAGATGAAGGCCTAGCCCAGCAATGCCAGGCCTAGTAGGCTTTTACACCTTTGGCGAGGGAAGAGAAAACTGGGACGCCTCCCACTTCATCCGATACGGACTCGGCGCCCTCCAAGGAAGAGGACAAGAGTCCATCAGCCTAGCAACGGTCGGACCGGGAAACACCCTACACACTCTCGCGGGAAAAGGCGGTGTTGAAGACTTCTTCGAGAAAAACAAGACAAGCATTCCGAAAGGCTTCATCGGAATCGGTCAAACATCCTCCTACATTGACGACTATCTAGTCCACGTCAAAACCCCCTATGAACTGGTTCTCGCACTTGACGGTAAGACAGACCTCCACGAAAACCGCCGCGAAGCCAGCAAACTCTTCGCGCGACAACTTTCACAACTCCTCCACAGCGAGAATGAACCCCTCAAAGCAACCTCGATGCTCGTTAACAAGATTGGAGGCGGATACTCCTTTGTCGCCCTCACTCACAAGCGAGCACTCATCAGCGGAAGAAATCCGCTAGGCGTAAAACCATTGGAGACGGGGAGTGTTGGCTTCGACATTGCTGCGGTCGCATCCGAGACCTGCGCCCTCGACGTGATGGGCATCGACCACACTGGACCCGTTGAAACGGGAGAAGTTATCATGTTCACCCCGGAGGATATTCGTGGGAATGCTCCTGCAGCTGACGCTGGAAACTTTTGCAGCTACGAATATGTCTACCTTGCAAGGCTCGACAGCACGGTCAACACCCTCCCCGTAGCGAAGGCCCGAAACAGCATCGGCAGAGAACTAGCCAAAGCTCACCCGGCGAAAGCGAACGTGGTAATCGGCGTTCCGGAGACTGCGCTACCGATCGCCAACGGCTACAGCCAGGAATCCGGTCTTCCCCAGGAACCCGGCTTCGTGCGTACTGGAGAAAATATTCGTGCCGCTCTTGAGCCAACACAGAAAGAACGACTCGTAGGAGTCCAGCTAAAGCTAAACCCTATCAAGAGCGCGATCGAAAACAAAGACGTTGTCTTGGTAGATGACAGTGTCGTCAGGGGAAATACCCTAAGAAACACGGTTCTCAATCTCAAACGCAACGGAGCGCATCAGGTTCATGTGCGAATTGGAAGCCCGGCACTCGTCTCGCCATGCCCTTACGGAGTCGAGATCCCGGACGCAGACGAACTGATCTCTAGCAGCCTAGATGAGAAGGAACTCGCAAACCACGTCGCGGCTGATAGCGTATCGTTCATGACTGTTGAGGAACTCCAGCGCGCCATCGGTCTTCCAAGACAGAATCTCTGTATGCGCTGCTTCGAGAACGGAGGCGCGAAACGATGAGAATAATGGGTGTTGGCGGAGGAGCTCGCGAACACGCGCTTGCTTGGAAGATGAGTCTTAGCGATCATAAGCCGGAGATATTCTGGATCGCTGAAAACCGGAACCCGGGAATCCACAAGATCTGCAAGGACAACCAGGGAGAACTCCGCACCGGCCGAACAACAGACCCCAAGACGATTGTAAGATCCTCCCGGGGCTGGGGAGTCGACATCGTGGTAGTCGGACCCGAGGAGCCGGGCTTCAACGGCATACCCGATGCGCTAGAGAAGGAAGGCATCCATTGTGTCGGAGCTAGCCAAGAACTCTCGATCATAGAGCGTTCGAAAGCCGACCTCCGACGTCTACAGTGGGAGAATAATCTCCCAGGCAAGCTTCTCTTTCGAACCTTCAAGAACGCAAGAGAAGCCTCAGATTATATCCGGAAAAACATCGGCACGCAACCGTGGCTGCAGAACATCGTCATCAAGCCCGCCCGTCAATCCGGCGGAAAGGGGGTCAAGCTGATCGAAGACCGTCTAGCCCACCTTCACGAAAACAAGGGGCGTTTCAAAGAAGCCTACTTCGACTCTCTCCAGGCAAGCATGGCCGCCTACTCTGACATAGAGGACAAGATTCTGGTTGAGGAGAAGGCATGGGGTCCCGAGTATTCCCTGCAATGCTTCACGGACGGCAAAACCGTTCTAGGCACACCCCTCGTCCAGGACAACAAGAGCGCTCACGAATTCGACAGCGGACCCGAGACTGGCGGCATGGGCAGCATCTCAGGACCTGACCTAGCCCTCCCATTCATCACCCGCGACGAATATGACAAGTCGCTCAAGATAGTAGAAGGAATCGTCGAAGCCATCCAGAAGAAAACTGGCAAATCCTACCACGGCATGGTCGGCGGGCAGATGATGCTTACGGAAAACGAGGGACCGACAATTATCGAAATGTACTCGCGTCTAGGCGATCCTGAAGCTCTCAACATGCTCGCCATGCTCAAGACAGACATTGTTGACGTCTTCCAAGCCATCGTCGAACGGCGACTGTCAAAGTTGAAGCTCGAATTCACCAATGAGGACGCGGTGGTTGTGAAGGTCGTCGCTCCAAACGGCTATCCGGAAAAGAAGGAGAATGCCAAAGGCCACCCGGTCCAAGTCTTCGAGACAAACATCAAACGAAACGGCTGCTACCTTTTCTGGGGAAACGCTGACCTCCAAGATAACGGCGAGGCTGTCACAGGGGGCTCTCGTCTTCTCGCGTTGATGGCAACTGATCACACCCTGCCTCCAGCCAGCGCTCTGATCGAGAAGACAATGTCAAGCATCCAACTAACTGATGGTTGGGGACTGTATCATCGAAGCGACATAGGATCAGAACAACTTCTCGCAAAGAGATGGGACTCAGCCGAACGAGTCCGTCGGCTCTACCAGTACCGGGAAGAACACGGGACTCTTGGAAGAAGAATGGAATGGATTCCAAAGGTCGGCACGATCGATCCTTCACAACTCTTGCTGAAAGAGATGCAGGGACCCGAAAAGGCCGGCTGAATGATCCCAGTCGGCATCTTGGCGTCAGGGCGCGGTTCAAACCTAGAAGCTGTCCTGGACGCGGTCGACAATCACTACCTCACCAAGTGCGAGGCCAAGATTGTAATCAGCAACCGACCCAACGCTCCAGCTCTCGACATAGCAAAGAAACACCATGTGGAAACAATCACCCTAGACGACAAAGGCGTCCCGAAGAAAAACTGGGACTACGACCAGAAGACCATTGCAGCTCTCCAGTCCCGCGGGGTAGCGCCGAAAACCGGCCTTATTGTGCTCGCTGGATATCTACGAATCCTCAGCGAACAGTTCGTCGACCTCTATCCTCGCAACATCATAAACGTACATCCTGCATTGCTTCCCTCCTTTCCGGGATTGGAAGCGCAGAAGCAGGCTCTCGATCAGGGAGTCAAGGTCACGGGTTGTACTGTCCACTTTGTTGACAGAGAGGTCGACCACGGTCCGATAATCCTCCAAACAGCAGTTGCGATCCGGGACGATGATACAGTGGAAACCCTTTCTGGCCGGATACTGCGAGAAGAGCACCGGATTCTTCCTGAGGCAATTCGCTTACTCACAGAGGATCAATTGAAGGTGGAGGGAAGGAGGGTTCTCTTCAAGAATTGACTGCGATACTGATGGATGGAAAACTGGTGGCTGGAGAGGTCAAGAAACAGGTTGCCCAGCAGGTCCAGCAATTGGAAAAACATGGCGCTAACCCTCTCCTCGCTACAGTTCAGGTCGGCGACGACCCTGCCAGCGCCTCCTACCTCAGAGCAAAGCACAAGGCCGCCGACGAGGTTGGAATAAGATCCGAGAGTCACCACCTACCATCAGATACTCCCCAGAACAAACTGGAAGCTTTGCTCGGCCAGCTCAACACTAATCCCAAGGTAAACGGAATACTGGTCCAGCTGCCACTGCCCCCGGGCTTCAACGAGGAAAAGATAGTCGAGCGAATAATCCCTTACAAGGACGTTGATGGGTTACACCCTATCAACGCGGGCAAATTGGCCTCAGGCTACGAGGAACTTGTCCCCTGTACGCCAAAGGGCGTCATCAAACTCCTGAACTACTACAACGTTCCAGTTGCTGGGTCAAGGGCGGTAATCATCAACCGGAGCAATCTGGTGGGCAGACCTCTTGCTAACCTTCTACTCAACAGAGACGCGACCGTCACGGTCTGCCATTCCAAGACGCCGAATCTGTCCGGTATGACACGGACCGCCGACATTCTTGTCAGCGCGGTCGGAAAAGAGCTCTTCCAGGTTCGCGCGGATCATGTGAAACCCAGCTCGGCTGTCGTAGACGTTGGCTTGACAAGGGTCAACGGAAAGCTTCGGGGTGATGTGGAATTTGACAAGGTCAGCAGAGTAGCTGGTTATATCACGCCGGTCCCGGGAGGTGTTGGACCTATGACGGTGGCATGTCTTCTTGAGAATACTATACTTGCCTCAAGTATCCAGATTGGCTTGAAAGTTTGACCGAAGCAAGGACTGCTGTCGAGAAAGAGCAATTCCGACGATATATTTTGCGCCTCAGAGATCGACAGTCTATTCGGGATATTGAACAGAAGAGTATGGAGATCATGGATCAGGTCTTGCATCTTCACGAGTATGTCCGTGCGAGAGGAATTGCCTGCTATGTCGGCAAGGGGAGCGAGGTTGACACTCGCCCGCTCATTCGGAAGGCCTTGGATAGCAACAAGCGAGTTCTGGTCCCTGTTGTGAAGAAGGGAGACATTGACCTCTTCTTCTCCGAGATCAATGATCTCGGGAGAGAGCTTGCCCCTGGAAGCTTCAACATTCCCGAGCCTAAGCCGGAGTTTCTACGGCCACAGAGCCTCGATACAATCGACGTCATGTTTGTTCCCGGGATAGTGTGGGATAAGGAGGGCTATCGACTCGGCTGGGGTAGGGGATACTTTGACCGCGTTCTCAAAACGCTCCCAGAGCATGTTCGTTCGATCGGTCTCTCGTTCAATCTACAGCTTGTCAGTAGTGTTCCTCGGGATCAATTTGATTTACCAGTGAACACGGTAGTGACAGAATCTCGCATTGTGCGGTGTCACAATTGACCAGAAGCGTCAGCATACTCATGGGATCCGAGAGCGACCGGGAGATAGCTAGGAAAGCGGAGACTGTGTTAGAGAAGCTCGGCGTTCCTTTCGATACGAGGGTTCTCTCAAGTCACCGCAACCACAAGGAGCTCGATAGGTATGTCGAAGCCTCAAAGTCTGACGTTTTCATCGCGATCGCGGGTCTTAGCGCGGCCCTGCCCGGTTTCGTAGCGTCGTTAACAAATAAGCCGGTAATCGGAGTCCCTGTATCAGGCAAGCTCAATCTCGACTCCATCCTCTCGATAGTTCAGCTTCCATCAGGTGTTCCAGTCGGCACCGTGGGCCTGGACAATGGAACGAACGCGGCACTCTTGGCAGCGGAGATTCTGGCGCTGTCCGACTCTGAACTCGCAAAGAATCTTCAACAATATCGTGGTGGACGTGCGTAGATGCAGGAACACGTTACCGAGCCCGAGAACGAATTATCGTCCACGCCGTTCAAGCGCGGCAAAGTGAAGGACATCTACGAGCTCGACAGCGAACAACTCCTGTTTGTCTTCACCGACCGCGTCTCCGCCTATGACATCGTCCTTCCCTCAACGATTCCTCGGAAGGGAGAAGTACTTTGCAAGCTGGCGGCCTATTGGTTCAACTACCTGAAAGTCCCCCACCACATGGTCCGGATGGAGAACGCGAACCGGATGATTGTTCGGAAGCTGAAGATGATTCCGGTAGAGTGCGTTGTCCGAGGCTATCTCTACGGCAGCCTCTACGAAAGACTCGTCAAAGGAGACGTCAATCTATCCGTAAGGCCCATCAACGCAGCAAAGCTTCCTGAACCCTACTTTGATCCAACTACCAAATCTGACGTGAAAGACGAGCCTGTTACGGTCGATCAGATTGTGGACGAAGGCTGGCTTGACACGGAAGAGATGACAGCGCTCAAAGAGAGCAGTCTCAACATCTACAAGAAAGTGTCCGAGCGAGCGGACAAGGCCGGCTTCATCCTCGCCGATCTCAAACTAGAGTTTGGGTTTGACGAGGAGTGTAACATTGTTCTGGCGGACTCGATTGGGCCCGACGAGTTTCGACTCTGGCCGAAGGAGAACTATTCCCCAGGCAAGAACCAGGAGAGCTATGACAAGCAGCTCATTCGTGACTGGCTTTCCAAGGTTGGTTACAAGAAGATCCTTGATGAGGCGCGGAAAGCTGGACAGCCCACTCCTAGACCGCCTGATCTTCCCAAGAATCTGATCGATGAGACGAGTAAGCGATATGTTGTCGCCTACGAGCGCTTGACGGGACTGAAGCTCTAGTCTTGCCTCGGTCCCGCATGACCTACGCTAGGGCGGGAGTCGACGTTTCGCAAGTAAGGAAATCTCACGAAGCCCTGGCTAGGCGACTCGAATCTACATTCAAGACTCGTAAGAGAAAAGTCGGTCATCCCGTTTTTCCGATTGGACATTACGCGGGTCTCGTCGATCTCAACGATGGCAGGGTACTGAGCCTCCACACCGATAACGTTGGGACCAAGGTCATCATTGCTCGGATGATGCGGAAGTTCGATACCATCGGGATAGATTGCGTCGCAATGTGTGCGAATGATCTAATCTGCACAGGCGCAGAACCCATCAGCTTCCTCGACTATCTCGCTATGGCTAGACCCGATCGCCATATTGTCGACGAAATCGCCGTTGGGCTAGTGGAAGGAGCAAAACAATCGGGAATGGCAATCGTCGGTGGCGAGACAGCCATCGTTCCAGACCTTCTCTCCAGCGACCCCGGGATAGACCTAGTGGGGATGGCAGCAGGAATTTGCAGGAGCAAAGATCTCATCCTCGGAGACGAGATCCGCAACGGAGACACACTGATCGGAATTGCCAGTTCAGGAATACACTCAAACGGTCTAACTCTCGCAAGGAAAATTCTCCTAAAAGGTTACAAGCTGAGAGAGAAGGTGCCGGAACTTGGCCGAGGCATCGGGGAGGAACTGCTTGAGCCGACTCGAGTCTACGTCAAACCGGTTCTAGAGGCAACAAGAAAGCTGGAGGTACATGGGCTTGCCCACATCACAGGAGGAGCCCTTGCAAAACTCGACCGTATTGTTGGGCTGGCAAGGTTGGGAGCAGAGATCGATCGATTACCTTCTACCCCTGGAATATTCCGGATCATTCAGAAGAAAGGAAGGATATCCGATCGGGAAATGTATCGGACTTTCAACATGGGAGTAGGCTTCGTCCTAATCTGTCCTCACAGAGCTGAAGACGCTGTAATCCGCCTCTTCATGAGACACGGTTACAACGCGTTCGCTCTCGGCCGAGTCGAGAAAAAGAGAGGAATCCGGGTCAATGGCAAAGTCGTAAATTGAATTGAACGACTGCCCTGACGAGGGTTCAGCTCGTAGAGCTAGGCTTCTACTTTGGAACGCTCGGCGAGGACTTTAAGGTCCGCTGGTTTGCCGTGGAGTCCGATTTTTGCGTGGGTGCCGTCGCAGAAGGGTTTGTTGCTTGAGCCTCCGCATCTGCACAAGGCAGTGAAGACCTTGCCGTCCAGGTAGACTAGGTTCGGACCGTTTTCGGTAGACTTCATCTCTACAGTATGCATGATAGAAGTGGTTCCAAATAGATTCTATTCAAAGAGAGAAGGAAGGACTGAGAGAAAAGCCAGAAAAAAAGGGAGGAGACTCTGCGCGTTCTCAGTTCACTACAACTGGCTAGCGCTGTGTTGTTGCAGGTCGCGCATCAATTGTTCGAACTGTTCTTTTGTGATCTCTCCTTTGGCGTATCGTTCGCGGATGATGTTGTAGGATTGGTCTTGGTTTCGCCAGTATCTTCCTCGGTAGCCCCATCCTCCTCTCCACGGAAAGATTAGCCATCTTGCGATCCAGAAGAAGGCGAATATCCCGAAGATGAAGAATAGTGGGAAGGGGAAGAAGAAGTACGGATAGTACATGCCGGTCACTGGTGCCGGTCGAGTTGCGTAGAAGAACGCCGAGACTGCGACTGATGCTACGATGACTGCGACGAGCGCGAATATGCCCCAGGCGAAGAAGTGTCTGGGACGATTCCATTCATATTGACTCATACATTTCGCCTCCTTTACTGACGCTTCGATATCGGTATAACGATATCGGATATTCGATATAAGGGTTCTCTCTATTCACCAATAACTACTAGCCACATCACGTTGACTAGAGATTTGCTCCGCACCCTGGCCATTTTGGTGTACCCTGAAGCGCCCGAGCCCCGCAATAACGGCACGCAACCAGAACTTGGGTCACGACGACAGCTTGTCCCTGAGCAATGCACGGGAGGATGGGCTTGCTCAGCCGCGGATCCCCCATTGGAATCGACACTTTTTCGCAGGACTCTATGTCCATGTTTCTGAACGACCCGATTATGCCGAAGCTCTGAGTGTTTTGGGTTCGCTTGGCATTGTCAGCCATGTCGTTGATAGTCTTGTGATTTTCGAACTCGAGAAGTGTCATCGGTGGAAGTTCGTTATGTCGGCTGCATACTAATGGCCGCTTGGCGGCATCTTGGGCCCGGGATTGAGGCTATGCCCCATGACTGATAGGTGGAGCTTCAGGATCCGCTCGTCACCGGCATTGTATCCACACTCAGGACAGACAATACTCAACAGCCCCATCCGCCCCTAACTTCAGAACATACAATGCATCGGCGCGGCGATATAAGCCGGCCTCTCAGCAAAGGTTCTCGGTGCAAGTACTCGAAAAGTAAGAATTCTTTTCTCGACCCCCCGGTGGTCGATATTCCCGCGACGCTTCCTTCTTAGAAGTGTCTGAACGACCTTTCTCCCGTAAGCACCATCGTTATCCCATGCTCATCACATGCCTTGATGATAGCCTGGTCTTCGACGGACCCGCCGGGCTGGACAATTGCTGATACTTTTTCTTTCGCCAGCGCCTCAACATTGTCTAGCTTAGGAAGAAACCCGTCGGAAGCCATCACACTTCCTTCTAAGCTGTGGCCGAGCTTGTGCGTCTTGTTGATAGAGTTCTCGATTGTCCCGATCCTGTCCTGCTGGCCGGTTCCGATTGCCAGTGATGTCCCGTTTTTCCAGAAGACCACCGCGTTGGACCGCACCTCGCAAGCTATCCACCACGCGTGCAACAGATCTAAGTGCTCCTGGTCTGACGGCTTCTTCTTAGTAGCCACCGGGAGCCGTTTCATATCTTCCAAAGACAATATGCTAGTTCGGTACGGGTCCTCTACGATCAGGGATCCATCATCCAGCACGACAACATCGGGTGGCATTCCCGTATCCTCCTTGTGTATTGTTGGAACTTCTCCAACTCGAATGTCTTTCTTGGACTCGAAAACTCCTATTGCGTCAGAGCCATATCCAGGCGCATAGACCACTTCGATGAAGGTCTTCATGACTTCTTCCGCGGTCTTCCGGTCAACAGGGCTGTTGAATACTACGACGCTACCAAAGGCTGCTCGGTCGTCTGCGTCTCTGGCCCGCGTGTACACATGACTCAGACTTTCCTGCCCCACAGAAACGGAGACGCCTGACGGGTTGAGATGTTTCATCACTGCCACGGTTGGTTCTTTGAAATAGCTCACAATCCGTAACCCGTGACTGCCATCCTCGATATTCGTTGCTGAAGGTCCATCTTTTCCCCACTTTACCCAATTGACATTTCCGATACCGCCTTTCGATTGTTTGGGTCTGTACAAAGCTCCTCTCTGGTGCGGGTTGGTTCCATACCGGAGCCCCCGCATCCGGCCTTCCACCTTCCACTGGACCTTCAAGTACTCCAACACCCTATCTCCGATCATAAGCTTGAGCGATAGTGGTAGATCCTCGTCCTTAGCGGTCCGGTAGATCCGACGGATCTCCTGCCCGCTCATCCCTTCACCTTGCGCAGGTAACTCTCGATTGCCGCATCATACTCTGCCGTCAGTGCGAAGGCCTCCCGAGCAAGCTTATGCCTCAGCTCATCCTTGACTTCATCGTGTTTGTCCAGCTCTCGTATCAAGAGGTCATATTGGGCAGGTCTGGTCAAGGGCACGACTCGATTGTTCAGAAAAGCGCCCTTCGCTGCCGCACGGATCAAGGTGACACCTCCAATATCGATATTGTCCACTGCTCTCCGCAGGTTCGCGGGGTCGTTCTTGACAACCTCTCGAAACGGATACAGGTTCACCACGACAAAATCCACTGGTTCGATCGCGTTCTCTTGCAAATACTTCAGCTGCACCGGATCATTCCAATCGCCCAGAATTCCGGCATGGATCTTGGGATGGAGAGTTTTCACCAATCCGCCCGGCATCTCCGGAAACCCAGTGTACGTTGAAACTTCTACAACCTCGTGTCTGAGTTTTCGGATCGCTTGCCCCGTCCCGCCTGAGCTGATTACCTTGATCTTGTGCCTTGCAAATGCTCCGACAATATGTTCCAACCTAGACTTGTCGTAGACTGAGATCAGGGCGTTGCCGGTCAAGGATTTTTCGCGTAGAATCTTTTCGTATCGAGCGTATTATTTAATCTGGTTTCGCCGAGGACGATCTGGCTTTAGGGCCAGCCGAGTCCTGCTTTTTCCACAGGTAGGATTTTTCTCGCGAGTTTTCCTGCTGTGGTGTGCTGGTAGAAGATTGCTAGTGTTAGGAGGCCGGTCAAGCCCAAGATCCCTGCTCCTGCCCAGAAGTACGGAAGGGCGGTGACAGTGTGGAATATTTTCGCGACTACGTTCATCTGGGTGAAGACCTGGTTCTGGGACGTTATTGTCAAGAATACTGTTCCTCCGTTGGCCGCGGTGATAGGGGTGCTTGGAATGTCGAATGTTCCGGCGGGAAAAGTGCTTGTGAATATTACCAGGTTCGTTTCAACGAGCGTCAGTGTCACAGTGGCTGTGTTTCCGGTCGTTATGTGTGCCGACGCGTAGTAGCCAGATAGCGCGTATCCAATTACCGTTTGTAAGGCACTGGCAGAATAGTTTGCCGGTGTCGAATACGTCGCGACATTTTGTTCTGCAGGTGCAGGGAAGGACAAGAGTACTAGGCCAGCAATTAGCAAGCTACAAAGAACGGCGAGAGTGTACCGTTGACGCTGGCTGAACTTGGGCATGCCGGCTCAAGATGATTACTCAATCCTAGCCAGAACTAAGCACGCCGTACCCAACTCCAATTCCCACCAGTAACGGTTACTCGTTGGTTATGATTGTTCGAGAGCTCTCGTAATCTCCATTCGCGAAGCTCGCAGAGCGGGATATACCGACCCAGCCACCACCGCTAGAATCGACAATCCAAAGGCCTGAATCATCGCGCCATACGGGATAACGAACGGTAGGTAGAACCCGGCAAGTGTCGTGCTGTTTGTCGCTCCCTCCAATAGGAGCAGACCTCCCGGAATCGCGAGCAGGAAGCCGAATAGTCCTAGGAGGATTCCTTCGCTGATGAAGAGCCCTGCTATCTGACTCCTGCTCATTCCTTGCGATCGTAGGAGCCCGATCTCGCGCTTTCTATCGGCCACGTTCATGATCATTGTAGCGCTTATTCCAAGGGTGGCGATGAGGAGGGCGAAGTAGAGAACCAAAAGGATGATTGTGAAGATCCTGTTTATAGTGTCTCGGACCAAGGAGAGAAGTTGTCCGAGGGTCAGCGAGTTCTCCGCAAAATCATATTTCGGATACAACGCGGCAATCTCGTGTGCTACGGTAGAGGCCGCTGCCTTGGATTGAGGCTTTAGATTGATCAAGAAAAGTGGTGCGTTGTATTGGCCGCCGAAGAATTTGTTTTGAGAATCGAACGAGACTACGATCGTATCGCTCGCGAAACTGCTTCCAAATTGAATGTACTGCAGGACGGGACCGGTGAATATTCCGGCGACCCTGAAGCTGGTCGGGTTGGGGATGTTCATTGTGATGTTTCCTCCAGTTGATACCCCGAGTCGAGCAGCGAGAGAATCCGGTAGCAGTACTGACTGGTTGCTGTTTGCGAGTTGGTTGTATACTTGTTGCGGGGGAGGGGAGTTGATGAACTGATAGTTTATGATCTGTGGGAATACGTTCGGGTCGACTGCGAGTACGCCGACCGAGGTGTTGTTGCCTCGGGGGCCGAAAGCCTTCAGTCCACCAGGGAAGAAGCTGGGTCCGAGTGGGGTCGCCGTCGAGACTTGCGGTAGGCTGGTGAGATTGTTGGTGAAGCTGATAGGCAGGGATTGGTTTGCGACCAGGATTATGTCAGCGCCCAGCGCCTCCTGTATTCCTTGGTCGAGCGCAGTTTGGACCCCGCCCTGAATTCCTCCCAGCATAATGACGAAGCTGAGAGTTATCGTTATCATTCCAAACGAGATCGCGTTTCTAAGCAGTCTTCGTCTCCCGTTTCTCGATGCGATGTATCCTAAGGCCCTTGAGAAGGGTAGGAGTGGTGCAGTGAGTACTCGGCCTGATCGTCCAAAGAGCACAGCTCCGAGAATGACTAGCCCGAACGGAATGAGCGCGACGTCGAGGTATGGTACGTGAAAAGGTGTTAGCCTAGCAGCTTCCAGAGATCCTATCGTGAGCATTCCCAAACTGACCAGGACGATAATGGAATCTGGGACTCTAGTCCGGGAATTTCTGGCAGAAGGCCGGATCGCCTGGATGATATTGATCCGACTTGCGGAAGCGGCAGGGTAAAGGGATCCAGCGAAGACCGCAGCGAATCCAGCTCCGAGCCCCATTAGGGTAATGGTCGGGCTGAGTTGAACTAGTGGGAGAGATGGGATTTGGAGAATGTTCTCTGCAATTGCGGTGAAGGCTCTTGAGAGGGCTAGCCCGGTTAGCACTCCTGCGACTGTGCCGATAGTCCCGATCAGCATTCCCTCTATGAGGAAGATTTTGAAGATCTGTGATCGGCTGGTTCCCACAGCTCTCATCACTCCGATCTCGTATGTGCGTTCGTTCACTGTCATGAAGAGAGTGTTGAAGACAATGAACGCGCAAACGACCAGCGCGACCGCAACCATCACGTTGAGTCCAAGTTCGAACCCTGCGGTCTGTCCAGCTATTCTCTGAACGGCTTCCGCCTTTGGAGCGCTTACGTTGAACAGCGGGGAGCCTAGTAGATGTTGAATCTCGTCCCTGACCTGCGGTGCTATAGTTGGATCACTAAGAGTTGCAAAGATGTGGGAGATAAATCCCTGAAAGCCTAGTTTTGACTGCAGCTCAAGGAGGTTGACGTAGATCGAAGCGCCGATGTTGCGTAGAGGATGGTTAACTCCTACGACCGAAAGTGGAATGGTGACATTCGTATTAGTGATGATGTTGCGGGTGAAGATGTTGAAGATGGATCCGATTCTCAGTCCGAACTTCTGGGCCAGCCCGTCATCTACGGTCGCTTGACCTTGGGAGAGAGTCTTTGTCCCGGTAATGTTGAAGCCGGAATAATCGAAGTCCGTCGCGTTAACTCCAACAAGAGGAAAGGATGTCCTATTGTCGGTGGTGCCAAGCCAGACGAGTCTTACGGCGGTTTGCTGGACTTCAGGCGCACTCTCGACTTTGCTCAGATAATTGCTCTGGAATACAGGAGGGAGTTCACCGTAGCTAACAACGATGTCTGTGTGGCCCCAGAACTTGTTGATGTAATTGGTAAACTCGCCAGTTGCGCTTGCTGTGGCCAGATTTATTCCTACGAGCAAGGCGACCCCGAGTATGACCGCTAGAATTGTAAGCGCGGTTCTTGCGCGCCTCTTCGGGAGGTTGCGGTAGGCTATCTTCGCCGAGAGCAATGTTTCACGCTCAGCCTTCGCGCTAGTTGGGCTGTGAGAGTGATCGTGCAGGCTCGGGCGGAACTGGCTCGATCGCTCTAAGCCGGAAGGCTTCTCTGGGACGCTGTTGGGAGGTTTTCGTTATGAGGCCATCTCGCATTTCATACAATTTCTCCGCTCGATCTGCGACCACTGGGTCATGCGTGACAACAAGGACGGAGGCGTTCTCTTTCTTTGCTGATTCGTACATTATCTGGACCACCTCTGAGCCCGTCTTCGTATCTAGGTCCCCGGTCGGTTCGTCGGCGAGGATGATTTTCGGATGGTTCGCGAGGGCTCGGGCGATGGCGACGCGTTGTTGCTCTCCCCCGCTCAACTCATCTGGCAAGTGGGCGAGGCGTTCTTTGAGGCCTACACGCTCGAGCATCAAGCCGGCTCTCTCTTTGGCAGGCTTCGGTTTCATTCCTGCAGTCAACAATGGCAGTTCCACGTTTTCCAGCGCCGTCAGGACTGGGATGAGGTTGTGAAATTGGAAGACGAAGCCGATCTTGTGGCGTCTAAGCCTCGTCAGTTGACCATCTTTCATACCAGTAATTTCCTCTCCGTCAATTGTTACTGTTCCAGCTGATGGTTTGTCTAGTGTTCCGATGATGTTGAGGAGCGTTGTTTTTCCGGACCCTGAAGGACCGGTTACGACTACGAACTCTGCTTGGTAGAGTGTGAAGTTGACCCCGCGAAGCGCTTGCACGGTGATGTTGCCTAGGCGGTAGGTCTTCTCCAAGTTCGCAACTTGGACTATGGCAGGGGGCTCCAACGAGAGTCAGTCTACGAAATGCCACGGGATGAGGCCCGAATATCTTCCTTTCGAGAGTGCTCCCAAAGCGCTTAAGCTCCGAACCAGCAATCAGGCGAACCATGGTTGGTAAGATCGTGATCCTCGACATAGAGACGACATCTCTTGAGGGCGATGCTGGAGTACTCGTTGGTGCTGGGCTCATGTCAGACGCGGGACGGGGTGAGTATTTGGAAGCGAGGAGAACGAGTGAGGAGAAGTCGCTGCTGTTGAAACTGTCAAAACGTTTGGAGAGCTACGATGTCTTGGTGACTTGGAACGGTCGAAGCTTCGACATTCCGTTTCTAACGACTCGCCTCATGAAGCATGGCCTTGATCCACGATCTCTGCTTCGAAAGTCACACATTGATCTCGCGGACGTAGTCAAGAGCCGATTGAGACTCACCTTCACGTATCTCGACCACGTTTGTGACTTCTTCCAGATTGATCGGAAGAAAGGCCCGATGGGCCTCGACGTTCCACACCTCTACGTTCTAGCTGTTGAGGGAGATAAGAAAGCGCTTGCGTCAATACGGGAGCATTGTCTTGACGATTTGCGAGCGACTAGACAGGTTTTCTTGAAGCTCAAGCCGCTTGTGGAGCAGCAGCTAGAGTAGGCCGAGGGGGAGTCTTAGACCGAAGAACGTTGCGAGGATCGCGAGAATCGCGAGGTATATGCCGAAGAGTCCGAGCGTGATTAGGAGGTTTCTCGGCCAGCGCTTGCTCCAGGAGATTCCGAACGGAATGCCGACTGTGAAGCCTATGACGTGCGCTATGTAGGCGATGTTAGGGTCGTAGCCGAGACCTGGAATCAAAGTCGGATCGTAGACGAGGGCTACGTTGTAGAGGAAGTAAAACATAGCGACCAGCCCCTGCGGAGCCATGAAGAGGAACGAGAATTTCAAAGGATTCATCAGCATCACACAGGCTGCCAATGTGAAGATGGCCGCTGAAGCTCCTAGCATGCCTGTATCCGGGGCGTAGAGTCCAAGGGCTGGAGGAACAAGGAATGCGGTGAATCCTCCAATGAAGAAGACTGCCAGATGGTAGTCTCTGCCGATCATCTTCTCCAACGTGTTTCCGAATACGAAGAGGAAGAGCATGTTTCCGAAGAGATGGGTAGGGCTGGCGTGAAGGAAGAGCGCGGTAAACAGGGTCCAGACTCTTCCGGCCAACAGATTGTTCCAGCTGAACACGAAATTGGTGTCGATGAAGTTGGAGTCCTGTTGCCAAGCCCAGAGGCTCAGGCCTACGCATCCAAGTATGAGTAGATAGTTGACCCTCACTCTGGACCCCCTTGAGGCGTTCAACGGCTTAGAGGCCTATTTCAGAAGTTCCTAACTACGGTCAGAGGCTCTTCGTCATTCGAGTTCGTTTTGTAAGGGCCGTTTGCGCCAAACCGAACTGTCAACTCTTCAGCTGCTGGTGGGTGTAGCTTCGGTCATCTCTAACAGTCATTTTTCATGGAATGACTCGTTACATGTTAGGCGGTTCGTCGTATGAGCCTGTCACCGTGGGATGAGGGGAGTGACTCCGACCAGGTGACGTGTCTGTGGGATAACGCGTTGGTTGGCCACCGTAAAATCCTTGCCTGGCAATGGGCCAAGCTACCACGCTACTGGCGTGAGGGGGCGGTTGAGGTTCGACCGTTCCCTGCCAAAAAGAGACTACTCGTCTCTGAGGCGCAAGGGCTCCCAGGTGAAGCAGTGAAGAGGAACCCGCCGACGACGGTAATCCTCAGAGTCGATGAGAGCAAGCCAAGTCCTAGAACAACCGAAGACTTAGCAGAACCGGAGTGTCCACTGTCCAGATATGAACCATTTATCGAAGGGCATTTGGTTAAACCGTTGTAATGACGTACATTCAATTTCCTGGTCGCTACGCGTGGCGTTAGCCTGCTAAACCTCGTTGCAGTCCTAGTTGCAGGCACCCTCGCGTCCGGGGGAGCTGGAGCATTGAATTGCTATCTCGATCGGGACATCGACCAGAGTATGGGGCGTACTAGCCAGAGGCCGATTCCGAAAGGAGAGGTATCACCGTTCAACGCGCTAATCTTCGGATTGGCGCTTGTAGGGCTAGGTGTCGGAATTTCTTTGTGGTTACTCTCTCTCTGGGCCAGCTTGTTCATCTTCCTTGGCGCCGCAATCTACGTTGGCTTCTATACCAAGTGGTTGAAACGCCGGACAACCCTCAACATTGTCCTTGGGGGCTCGGCAGGGAGTTGCGCTCCCCTTGCGGGTTGGGCCGCAGCTACAGGAAACGTCGGCGTGTTAGCGCCCTGGCTAATGGCTTTGCTCGTCTTTGTCTGGACTCCAAGCCACTTCTGGAGCCTTGCCCTTCGAGCCTCGAAAGACTACGCGAAAGCTGGCATTCCTATGCTTCCCGTCGTCGTGGGGGACAAGAAGGCGGCGCAATATATTGCCCTCAACACTTTCCTCCTAGTTCCCTCGTCTCTCATCTTCGTCCCTCTGGGAACGTTCGGAATAATCTACCTCGCGATCGCCGCGTTGCTTGGTCTGGGAATGATCATTGTAGACTTGAAGCTGGCTTTCAACCCGACCAAGGCTCAAGCATGGACCGCTTTCAAATTCTCAAGCCCCTACCTCGCCATTGTCTTTCTGGCGATGGTTCTCGACTACTGGGGTCCTCTACACTAGATAACCATTCAGGACCCTCGAATCTGTTTCAAGAGATTCTGAATGATAATTCTCCCATGCGGATGATCATCGGTTGACCGTTCAGGGTGAAACTGGACGCCGTAGATCGGCCTCGATCGATGCACTATGGCCTCGACTTTGGATGTTGTCGATTGCGCGAGGTGTTGAAATTCGTCGGGAACCTTGGTCAATTCCTGTCGGTGTGATTCTGCCACCACCAAGTCGGAGGGTAATCCATCGAACAACGGATGTTTCTGGACAACGCTTACCTTTTCGTAGCCGCGGAGCATTTGACCGAGGTCTCGCATTGGGGCGCCGAAGGCTGACCCGATGATCTGGTGTCCGTAGCATATTCCCAGAATTGGAAATCCGGCCTTTCGGACAAGGTCGATTTCGGGTTTGAATAGGTCGCGGGTTCCAGGTTTTGAGAGTAGGGCACTGGACCCTGTGAGAATGATCAGATCCGGTCCAGAGCCTACAACTCTATCGTAAAGGTCTGGTTCCTTGTAGTCTATTTTCTCCACTGATTGTCCGGTGGACTTTTCTATGTTCTGGATTGCTCGCTCAGTCTGATTTGGTTCTTTGTAGTTGTTTACAACAACTATTTTCAAATGTTTAGAGGGCGGCTAGGAGTTTGTCGATTTCTTCCTCGGTATTG
>MNGN01000032.1 GCA_001918745.1 Crenarchaeota archaeon 13_1_40CM_3_52_17
AATGGATCTTCGCCAATTCCGAAACACCTGAAGCATCTTGCAATCAACCTCGACCATGCATTAAGACTTGCAAGAATGATGGAGACGATCCGTCTAATATTGGCTGGTCAGGATTAGGTCAGGATGCGGCCAAGATCCTCTTATGCTCAGGTCTAGCGTTGCGACTTCAGATGCCTAGCTTGTTCGAAGTGAACTCCATGCCTTACTCCGTGAGGCATAGCAACCGCAGTTGCCGTGATTCCTACGACGGCGAGCTGGATTCCTAGTAGCGCTACAAAAGCCATGTCACCCAGCAAATACGCCCTGAAAGCGGCTTGCAGAGTCCCTGTAGGAGTGAAGGTCAAAGCGTCTCCCGCCATTGCAGCGACCTGGATCATTGAGAGAAGAAGGGCCGTGATGTACGCAAGTCTTGGAACCACTAATACGGCAACTGCGAGGACGAGGTCGAGAACCGCAAATGCGAGGAGGCCATTTGCGTGGCTTGGGGCGACCGCTCGAAGCCATCTATCACTCGCCACTATCCATGCGCCAACTAGACCCGAGACGAGAAGAATTGGAGTCAGAACGGATTGTGTAATTCTGCGGGAATGTCCCGAGGATCCATTTTCCCTTGTTCTCAAGACTTACTCGCCTTTTCCCATCATTAACGACTGAGAGGCTGAACTAACTGGTTTGGACTCTAGAAAATGGGACCTAGAATTGAATAGGCCAATCCCGTAATTCTAACTTGAAGCGCATAACAACCCAACACCTGCTCAGCTTGGCGCTACACTATCCACGCTGAGCCGGTCGCGTACACGATTTGCGGATGAGATTATAGCCGAGCGCTGCAAATCAGAGTCGAATGCTAGCCGAGTCTCTCACAGGAAAATCGGCACTTGAGTTCTCAGGGCTCCGGGGATGGCTTAACACTCCGCCTCTGACAATAGATAGTTTGAGGGGAAAGGTGGTGCTCCTCGACTTCTGGACCTACAGCTGTGTAAATTGCGTTCGGTCGCTGCCTTACATGAAAATGATCCACGAGAAATACGCAGGAGATCCGTTCGTTTTGATCGGGGTTCACACTCCCGAGTTCGAGTTCGAAAAACTACCGGAGAACGTTGCCAGTGCAGTGAAGAGATTTGGAATAAGATACCCGGTCGCAATCGACAGCGAGAACACTACATGGAAACTCTACGGAAATCAGTATTGGCCACGGCAGACCCTAATCGATTCCAAGGGAACCGTTCGATGGGAACATGCAGGTGAGGGAGATTACGACAAGATGGAAGACAGAATTCGAGACTTGTTGAAAGAAACTGGGAGGCCAGCAGGGAACAAGAGCAATGCTGGATCGGACAAGCTGGAGAAGTTTGGGTTCACACCGAATACGACTTCTGAAATCTACATGGGGACATTGAGGTCGCAGGGTTTCGGAAACGGACAAGTTTCGGTGCCTGGAAGCCCCACTCGCTACGTAGACGGTGGGAAACATTCGAGGGACATTCCGTACTTGAGCGGAGATTGGACGCAGTACCCCGAGTACATCATGCACGAAACTACCCAGTCCGGCTACATTCTGCTGAAATATGGTGCCCGGAACGCGAACGCCGTTCTGGGAGTGGCAGACATGAAAGAGGTGAGAGTTGACATTGAACTTGATGAAAAGCCGATAGAAAAAGGGAAGGCCGGGGCTGATGTCCAGAGGGATTCCATTGGTAGTTTCCTCCTCGTCGCTGAGAACAGGCTTTACGACATTGCTCGCACCAGGGCCTTCGAGACTCACGAGCTTAAGCTAATTACGAAGGCTAACGACCTGTGTCTTTACACGTACACCTTCGGCTAGAGCGAAACATGAAGACTCCTATTACGACGTCACTTCCCCTGCTGCCCAAAGGCGGATCACGAATGCCCGAGAATCCGGTGGGTCTTATACGGGTCCTCTAGGGTTTTCATATCATCAGCCGAGAGCTGAATATCAAGCGACCCAACCGCTTCATCAATGTGCTCAAGTTTAGTAGCGCCTATGATCGGCGCATTCACGCCTTTGTGCAGTAGCCATGCCAGCGCTATCTGGGCTGGCGTCACTCCCTTCTCCTTTGCAATCTCTTCCGCACGTTCCACAACGTCAAAGTCCTCTGGACGGAAGAACCGCTCCGCGAAATACTTGTCAGTCTTGTATCGCGACGTGCCAGGCGTCTTTCCCCGTTTGTATCTTCCCGTCAAGAAACCTCTTGCCAACGGGCTCCATGGGATCAGGCCTATTCCCTGATCTTTGCATAATGGAATCATCTCGCGTTCTTCTTCTCGGTAGCATAGGTTGTAGTGGTTCTGCATCGAGACAAATCGCGCGACGCCAAAACGGTCACTGGTGAAGAGGGCTTTGGCGAACTGCCAGGCCCACATACTAGACGCGCCGATGTATCCGACTGTTCCTTGCCGGACCAGATCATTCAGCGCGAGAAGTGTTTCCTCGATTGGTGTCGTGTAATCCCATCGATGGATCTGGTAAAGGTCGATTTTATCAGTCTGTAGTCGCTTGAGAGATTTTCTCACATGCTGTAGGATGTGGTATCGGGAGAGGCCCTCTTTGTTCGGTCCTTCGCCGACCTTAAGCCTCACCTTACTAGCGATGACAACATCATCACGATGGCCTTTCAGCAGTTCACCGACAATCTCCTCGGAGCGTCCGTTGGAATACAGGTTCGCGGTGTCAAAGAAATTCACTCCGAGATCGACAGCTCGTTTTACTATCGGTCTCGCTTTGTCAATCTCGACCATCCATTCTTCGGAGTTACCGAATGACATCGTGCCCAGACAGATCCGAGAGACTTGTAGTCCAGTCGATCCAAGTCTGGTGTATTGCATCTGAGCCAGATAGATTGGCCTCTCTCCAACGTGCGTTTAAGCATTCGATGAACTTACGTTGTATTGTCTGGCTATTATGAAGTGAAAATCGCCTGTACTCCTTTCTGCTCTAGCTTCTTTCGCCTCTCTCGTAGAGCTTTGAGAATAAGCCCGCTTCCAACTAGTCCAATGCCAAGGAAGCCAGCGTAGAAGGGGAAGTTGAAGCTCGCAATCACTAGAGGGTTCGTATAGGTATTGAGATCAAGGCCGAGAAGGTTGACTGGGAGGTTACCGGTACCTGAGTAGGGTGGCACGACCCCGTATGCGCCGAGGAGGGCGGTATCGGCCGCGATGTGCATTAGGAGAAAGCTGAAGTAGAGTTCAATGAGCGCGCACAACCCAAAACATATCCCTAGAGGCCGCCACCATGCAGTCTTCTGAATGCTAGCCGCAGCCAAAGCGACAAAACCGAGAACCGATAATACTCGCGTTAATGATCCTAAGGTCGTGGCAAAAGGCGTGCTTTGGAGCAGTCCAGTGGCAATCGTCTGCAAGTAGAAGGGTGAAACCTTGATCGCCAACAGATTGCCCGAGTGGACGCCGGTAATGGTCCACCACGGCTCATTGGTCAGAGCTAGAAACAGAGCGACTGCCGAGCTGACCAAGACGAAAGGATCTGCTCGATCTAGCAGACCCATGGCTATGTTAGCCTCAAATCTCTAAACTACTAATCCCCAGAGAGGTACGAGTCTGATAAGTGCATCTGAGTCAAAGGGCAGGACTGTCGCATGAACTAATGATCGCGATATCTCTGCATATCCAGAGTATTACATGGATTGAATATTGTTAGACCGATAAAGAAACGTACAGCCAAGACTAAGTCTTGGGAGGCTTCGTGCCTCTCGGCCACTTTTTCACCTTATCTACAATTGGTCTCGTCTGATTCTATTTCCCTGGCTAGGACCCTACTGCAAGAACAAGGCCGGTGGTGGGAGATTTTTTCGTCCAGAGATTTCGGGGCGTCCATGGAACTCAGACCTCTTCACCCGTGAGCTAGCGGTCTGCACGAGTAGCTCTGAGTGGAGCAGGCAAAAAGGCGTACCAAGGAATTCTACAGTTCACCTTGAATCGCTCGGGATGGGTTACTAAGCCGTTTTCTACTGCAGGTTCGAGAATATTCCGGAAAGACTGACCATTCCGTAATACTACTGAGTGAAATCCTTGGGGTCACGTACTCGGGTCCTGACGTCGGCATCGCCAGCTGTGGCTCTGCTTCTAGGATTCATCCTGGTCATCTTGGGAAGTTTTGGAGAGGGGATCGATTTCACCCAAAGTGGGTGGAGCTTTGTTACTATCGGGCTAATTGTAGAGGTTGCCCTCCCAATTGCGAGAAGACTCAGGTAGGAGAGACTAACCGTGAGGGAGTATTTCGGGAGCCTCTCGAAGGGACAGGTCTGGCTGTTCGCCCCCCAACTTGCCTTACTCGCCCTGACTTTTCTTCGATACCTGTCAATTCTCTACACCGCTCCTATCATAGTTGCTCTCGCATCAATATGGGGATGGCTTGACTACACCAAGAAAACCCATCGCACCGCCCTCGAACTACTATCCCAGTTCGAAGTATTATTGGAAGACTTTGGCCGGCTAAATTTTGAACAGAGCGGTGAGGCAGAGGACAAGAGGATTGTCGGACTTTTGGACATTGTCCCTCCCGAGTCAAACGCGCTAAGACCGGAGATCGCGTCGGCAAAGATTCCTGGAATCAAAGACCTTTTCCTTGTCTTCCAATTTTGGTATTTCTCGATGCGGGACAAGGTCAGAATAATGATGCGAAAAGCAGGCGTAATCTTGGATTATGATCTGGTCGAGCTTGCCAACGACTTTGTCGAATTCTATAACGGATACCTTGACAAGATTGCCGAGGGGACCCTGAGACTCGTCAGTAAGGAAGAACTGGTTCGTTCACCAAGGGCGAGAGAGATCTTCAAGAGCTTCACAGCAAATCTATCGGAACTTAGAGGGAGAGGAAATGCATTCTTGAAGAAGCTTCGAGGCTACGGATACTCAATCTCGGGAATGGATGTCCGACCCTTCGACATAGATCCATGGGCAGATTCGAGCAATGAGAGCCCTCCAGCTAGAAACTAGCGAGCGACAGCAGCGGAACGACCGAGTTACGCCCCCTGTAATCCTTCGGAATAATTCGATATCGCTAGGAGTATTCCTCTTAGCACAGTCTAAATAGAACCCAGGCCACTCTGTTTTCAACCATGAACATTCGATATCTGAAACTACTCGCCTTCGTGATCCCAATCATAATCGTGGCCGCGGGCTTCGCTGCGACCCAGGTCGCATTCCAAAACACATCCAGGATAAACACTGGCTTGAACATATTCATAACACAGCCCTCCAACACAAATCCGGGAAGCTGCCCTGCACATCTCAACTCTCTCTATGTCAACAACCCCACTTCCGTATTCTGGAACCTAACGCAAGGGGGAGCTCCACAAGTTGAGTTCTTCTGCATCGACAACCAAGGTTCAGTAGCCGACAATCCTACTGTAACTAGTAGTCTCGGCCCACCCGGCGCCTGCCCTTCAACGGGGAACGGATTGGTTTTCCAGGCCCCGAGTGGCGTTCCACCATCGCTCGCAGCAAACCAGGCAACAATCTCTCCGGTTTCAATCGGCGTGTGCGCTGGCTCCTTCGCCCTGATAGCGAATCCTGGACCGACATTTTCCGTGACGGTCACGTAGTGCGGAAAATGCATCTATCGACCATCTTAATTTCCCCTTTTCTTTTTCTCCTACTAATAACGAGCGTATTCGGCGCACCTTCAGTTTCATTCGAGAACACGACCAAGATCAACCCTCCCCCTCCACTGAACGCATCCGCCAGTGCCAGTCCTAACCCTGCCAGCGTCGGCCAACAGGTCTCGTTCTCGTGTACAGCAACGGGGGGAATCCAACCATACTCTTTTTCTTGGACCTTCGGTGATGGGAGTTCCGGCACCGGACCGAACCCAACCCACACCTACGCTACGACTGGAGCGATGGTCGCAACTTGTACCGTTATGGATCAGATTGGTTCATCCGCGAGCGATTCTACGCCCGTCATCGTAGTCTAAGGTTGGCCTCAAGCGGCCAGCAGAAATCAGCAAGTGATAGTTGGGTTAGTCGGCAAAGGCGGTGGTGGCGTCCTCTGGTGATGGGCATCTCTTCCAGGCACGGTGTCCTAGCTGTTTTCTCCACCCTGGGATCCCACCTGCGTCGAACGTCGACCTTACGACTGCTCCCTTCCGGGCCTCGCCGGATTCGATCGTGAGCAGGTAGCAACCCTCCCTTCAGAGAGCGCTCCCACGCCGCCGACCTGGTGGGGCAGGATGTCACGGTAGACAACTGGGTCTTCTGCCTGGTCGAGGTTGCCGCTCGCCAATGTTAACGGGCTCCCGCATAGGTCGATTTCGGGTAACAGGAAACGACCGGCTTCCCAGCCCCCCACCACCGCCCAAACGGTCAACCACGAACACTCGATATAAGAATGGTGCCTCACCGTATCAAATCAACGAAAACGATTGCAGCAGTAGCCCTCGATCGACATATCAACCGAAGGTCAGGTAGGTTGACACGACCTTAGATTGGCTCGGCGGGATCTACTATTGACACTAAGATAGTCAAAGAAAATATTAGCGGAGATGGCGGGGAAATGCTGTGAAAGAACGAAGGAAGACAATTCCACCTAGACTGAAGCAGATTTCTGATGACATAAACGAAGCTCTCAAGGAAGCGAAAAAGATCAGAGAGCTAACCATTCAGGAGGAAGTTGTGGTCGAGCTTGACAAGGTGAATGAAGCCTTGGAACAGGCAAAGAGACAGATCACCAGATTGCTCCGGGTGTAGAACAAATAAGATCGTTGAGAGCAACTCTGGTAGGTGTGGCTAGAATCGCCGATTTCCCTCGGTAGCGATGGAATCGCTTCTTCTATGATACTAAAGGAGGAGGCGTGTCGGTGCGCTTCTCGTCCGGCAGCTTAGCCCATTCCAAGAATTCTTTGCTAGGTTTCTCATTTTCGTAGAGACTTTGACGCTTACACTCCAGCGGTTCAGGCGTTTGGTCTAGGAGTTCAGAAGCAGTTAGGAGAGCGTGGCCTGCCTTCTGCGCGGATTTTCTGACGGGTTCGAGGAATTTGTTCCATCCTTCATCTCGCAGTAGATGATGGTCTATTACCACCTTTGGAATACTGCTGAGAAGCTTTTCCATGTTCCGAGTGGCTGTACGAAAGAACTCGTCGCTAATTCGATATCCTTGCAGGTAGGTTGGTGGGCCTCCCATTACCAGCAAGTCAGGTTTCTCTTTTAGGATCAGATCAACGGTTTCCTCAACGACTGGTCCTTGAACATCGGGCGCGAAAAACATCTTCTCTCTGGCTTTCTCGACAATGCAAGGCAGGACCCATCCTAGCTCGGATTTGCCTTCTCCGTGGGGGACTGGTGCAGGGAACATGAGCTTAGTTCTGCCGAATTCGAAGCTTTTTTCATCTGCCGCCTCGAATTTTTCTGCCGATTTTTCCGCGGCCTGACGAAACATCCAACCGCGCCTTCTCTGCGCCGTGTTGATCTTTCGACGACTGTCTTTGGCAAGTATGATCTTTCCCTTGTAGATTCGCTCGAAAGACTCCGGGCTACTTCCAAGCCATACCGGATCTAAGAAATTCGGCGTATGGTGATCGTGATGGTAATGAGAGATAGTCACGACTTTTGCTCTGTCTGCCGCTTCCTCGATCCTCTTTCTGGCTTCATCCCGCGCTCGGAACTCTCTTGGATGCGGCATCAATCGGAATCTGGGGCCCAGCGCCACACCGGCGTCCAACAAGACGGTAACGTCCTTCGTCCGCACTAGGGTGCACATTGAGCGGACCCCTAAGCTCTCAAAGGCGAGGGGTGTTACATTGATTCCAGCCAAGACCTCAGCAGACTCTAATTGTGCATGGAGGGTAAGGCTTTATTCATTCACGTCTCGGCGAACTATCTCGGGTCCGATGACTTTGCTCTTCCTCTCCACCCTTTAGTCCAGACGATTGGGTATTCTTCCGGATCGCTGAGGTAGATTTGTAGATGAAATTGGTAAATCCGAAATTTGGCGATCCATCGGCGGGGGCGCAGGCGTGAGGTCCGGTTACTACTCTGAGTCTTCAGGTGTGGCTGCGGCTAAGTTTGCCGTTATGGCATGGGTGAAGAAGAATCCGCCCGCAGCTCAATATATTCAGCATCTCAGTGGGGATGCCAATTACGCTGCTCCCAGAGCGTTGTTTCGCGTTTTCAAGTGGTTGGTGAAACAGCCCTGGTGGTCCTCGGACAACGCCATGGGCGAGGTTGAGTATGTATTATGGAAGCAGGGGTCTATGTCGACAGA
>MNGN01000022.1 GCA_001918745.1 Crenarchaeota archaeon 13_1_40CM_3_52_17
TAAGTGTTAGAGAATCATAGATTAAGCATGGTAGAACGTGTGACTTCGACCATGGAACAGACCCCGGCGCTGGCAATCCTTGAGGATCTTGTTCCCAATGGAATCAGATTTGGAGCAAGCTATCTCGTAGAGTTCGGTCCGGACTCTCCGTGGTACGAAACGTCGCTCACAATAGCTGCAAGCGGGTTGAGAAACGGAGCGCGTACAGAGTACCACACCTACATGCATCCGCCTCACGAGGTTCGAGAATCCCTATCCAGGCTTGGACTAGACGTGAAGGGGTTGGAGCGGAAGGATCATCTCAGAATACTGGATACTTACGATGTGATGACGGGGCTCGCACACCCCGAAACGCCTGAGGGGATGCGTTCGAAGGGGCGGGAGGCTTACGAACATCAGTCATTCGATCTCAATCACTGGAGCAACAAGGTCGTCAACATGATTCGCGAGGGAGTTGCAGAGGATGAGAAGCAGTGGTTGCACATTGATGACAACACTTCGGTGATGTGTCATTATACCGATGAGAAGTTGATGGTCGATATCTGGAGGACGAGGATCATTCCATACGCAAAGATGCGAGGCCTAGCAATGTTTCATTCAGTGATGATGGGAATCGCCTCTGATTCTTTCTACAAACAGTTCGAATCGCTTTGCGATGGCATCATCGAATTCCGAAGCAGCGACGAGGGAGGGCAAGTCGAGCACTTTGCAAGAGTAAGAACTCTGCGGGGAACGTCCAGTGACAACAGATGGCGACGGCTTCAACTCCACAATGATGGCTCGGTCACGATCGATCCCGGTGGTAAGCCCAGGGAGCTCGGTATCGGAGGCTGGCTTAAGGGTCCTAAGAAATCCCGATAGATGGGTCAAGATTTCGCTCTGGACGCCCAGAGAAACTTCCGTTGTAGAGTTTTGGGGTAGATGTCCTTCCAGTCGAATTCTGCCTTGTTCGACCAGCTCTTGTAGACTCTTGGATCGATATAGTTCCGAAGAGACGTGTTCAGATTGTAATCGCGAGTCCGTTTCTGGAGATCCACGTCGAGCCTCAGTTTTCGTATGCGTTCCTCCAGCCTCATTTTCTGCTTGTCCGTTTTGACCTCTTTTGTCTTTAGCTCGTCCAATCGTTGTTGTTTTTTGAGGAGTGTTCCTTCCCATGTCTTTGGTGGGGTACGTTTGTGATTGCATCTGATCGCTGCTTCAAGATTCGCGACACGAGCGTGATGCAATTTGACGAACGGTGATTCGCCAGGCTTGAACCCATTGTGCTTTCGCAGGTAGGTCTGAACTGTTTCAGTGGCGTGGTGCGTTCTGAAAACCTTCGCTGTCAGGCCTCTTACTGCCTTGTTTAGGAAACGATTCACATGCTGAGAAGTGATTCCATCAAAGACGAGGTCATCGGCTTTCTTTTCATGCGAGAATTCTTGAAGGTTCTTGCGAACGGGGCTATTCGTCCCGTCCACCTTCAGGGTTTTCTGCCAGCGAACGCTGTCTTTCCCTAGAAAGTCGAACTCAACCGTATGCGGGAGAAACCTGAGGTGCTCAACTCGTAGGGTCGAGGCGCCTACCGTGTCTGCCTCATCCTCCTCCTTCTCGTCGCCTACTCTCATCGCTAGATTGTCAATGAGATACGCAACGGTGGCGAGCTTGCGCATCTTCAAGTCCGGAGATAGAAGATTCTTGTCGATAAACTGTCGAACGTCCGGGAGACGTCGTTGCAGTTTCCGGGCTGCATCATATTTCAGCTTGTCCCGTTCTTGGCGCAGATCCGATATGTCACTTGGCCAGACGTATTTGCGGACATTACTGAGCTTGTCAACCCAGTAAGCGATCCAGATGGACTCGTGATCGTGAACAATCTCCTTCCAGTTGCCCGGAGGAGACTCGACATTCTCGGACAGGTTCAGAACGACATCTTCGGGATGGATTCTCGGCTTCCAACGCCCCCTCATCGGATGGCTACCTCTTCCCATGAAGAGGCTGGATGGTTCTACCATCCAGTTTGCGACCTCTGTCTTGACTCCATCAATCTCCGCATACCCGTACTTTTCCTTGAGCGAGAGGCGGAGTTGCTTTCGCTGAGCCGCCATTTTCTTCTTGTAATCAAGATCCTGTCTCCGCAGCTCTTCCTTTGCCTGATACTCGAAGACGTGGGTGAAGTCGATCTCGGGATACTTTGTGCTTGCAAAGTTTGGGGGAAGAAGCTTGAGAAAATCTGATAGAAAGTTTGTCTGGAAGACCGGGTCCTGAATGTAGGGCGTGGTCCGTTTTTTCCCCCACGCATAAGCTAGCTCCTCGGCTTCGGAAGAGAGTTGGACTACCGTGCCATGGATCCGGATAGAGAGTCTTCTAGGCTCGTACGGCGGCGGAAATGCCACGCCGTTGTGCCTCAGCTCTTTCCATGCCATGACAAGTTCCTCCGGTACGGTTCACTCTTTACCAGTATGAATAGCTCGGGTCCGTTGTTCCATCCTTGCCAGCTCTGCAAAGTTGTAGATGAGTATTTTTCTTAAAAGCTCTGTCAGAAATCACAAAAGACCGGGATAGACTAAAGAAGGCCAGAAGGATGTGGTCTAGGCCAGATTGAGCCGGCCAAAGGGCGCACCACTGCTGGGGCCAGTAGGCTTCCTCTTTGCCGCCGTAGGGTTCACCATAGCCACTGTCGTGGCAAGATTGTTCGTCGCGGTTGAGGCGAGATGCACTCAGGCCTGTCCCGTTATCAAGGTTCAGGGATTTCATATTCACCATCTCTACTATGGAGTGATACTGCTTCTAGCCTCGTCAACAATCATGGTCTTTGCAACAGATGTCCGCACCCGATGGGACGGTGCCCTGGTTGTTGGAGTGGGCCTCGGTCTAATCGCGGATGAAGTTGGTTTATTGGTTCTCCGTGTCCCCTACTGGGCCGTCGCTTCCTTAGCGACGATAGCCGTATGCGGACTAACATTGTACCTTGCGACTGCATACAAACTCTGGACAGTTGGACGACGGGACTTCGGATTGCTGGATCGCTACCAGACCTTGAGCATTTTCGCCGTTGTACTAGCTATGTTGGGTTTCCTGTACTTTGGAAGGCCTCTGAGGGCGATGTACGTGAATGCTGCGCTGGTTGCATGGGTCTCCGCCTCTATTCTCCTACTGACCTTCGGTAGGAAACATATCCAAGAGATCAGGCGCACACCCTTAAACCCCCTACCGCCCTCTCCCTAACTTAGTAGGCGCAAGGGCAAACTGCAGGTCTCCAAGCCACTCGGTATTGAGGCAAGAGAATATCAGACTTCTATTGCAGAGTCAGCCGCCAAGGCAAACACACTCGTGGTTCTACCAACTGGGCTAGGCAAGACCATAGTCGCTCTGCTGGTAGCGGTCAAGCGCCTTTCGCAATATCAAGACGACAAGGTCGTCATCCTTGCCCCTACAAAACCGCTGGTTCTCCAGCATGCCGAGTTTTTCAGAGAACACTTTCCCGACAAGAGTGTTAGATCATCAGTCCTGACGGGACAAACCCCTCCAGCTACGAGAGTCAATGATTTCGATGGATCTCAGTTGATTTTTGCCACTCCTGAAGTGATTAGAAACGACGTCTCGAGCGAACGGTATACCCTAACCCCCGTCTGCTTGATCGTCTTTGACGAGGCTCATCGGTGCGTCCGAGACTATGCTTACTCTGAGGTCGCTGAGAACTACAAAAGACAGGCATCGAACCCTCTGATACTTGGGTTAACTGCGTCGCCGAGCGCTCGAAAAGAGCGAGTTCAAGAGATCTGCGACAAGCTCGCGATCACCAACGTTGAGATGCGAACCGAGGAGGACGAGGACGTTGTTCAGTATGTCAATGACGTGGCGATAAATTGGGAACGGGTCCCACTTCCCTCAGCTTACAAGGAGATTAGCAAGATTCTTCGAGCCGCGATGGAGGAGAGGACGGAGAAGCTCAGGGCAATGCACCAGTTGCCGTCCGGTGTTCGCGCAAACAAGCGGATGCTACTTGAGCTTGGAGAGAAGTTGCGAAAGAGTCTGAGGAGAGGAGGGTCCGGGGCTTTGTATGGGGCAGTCATCCTTCAGGCACAGGCGATGTCGTTGAGTCATGCAATCGACGTGCTCGAGACACAGGGTTTGCACAATCTAACAAGATACCTTGCAAAGCTAGAGACTGCAAGTAGCAAGTCCGGCAAGAGTCTCTCAAGAGATCCTAGGATTCTAGAGGCTAGGAAGCTGGCATTCTCGATGGAAGAGAGAGAGCACCCCAAGCAGAAGAGGCTTCGAGAGCTTGTCGAGGGGGAGATGAAGTTGAACAAGGATTCGAAAATCATAGTCTTCACCCAGTACAGAGATACTGTCGAGACACTTGTTGAGAGACTGAACAAGCTCCAGGGCGTCTCCGCCGTCCGCTTTGTAGGTCAGGCGACTCGGGACGCGGATGACGTTGGCCTAAGCCAGGGTGAGCAGATGGGTATCCTAGAGGATTTTCGACAAGGGCGCAGCAACTTGCTCGTGACAACTAGCATCGGTGAAGAGGGACTGCACGTTCCAGACGTTGACCATGTGATCTTCTATGAAGCCGTTCCATCCGAGATCCGCCTCATCCAGCGTAGAGGGCGTACTGGTAGGACGAGGCAGGGAAAAATGACAGTACTCATGTCAGAAGGAACGATCGACGAGGCATACTACTGGACAAGCCAGAAGAGAGAGCAACAGATGCACCGTTTCCTCCAGACCGTGAGGAAGAAAGGAGCGAAGCCTCCATCGAAGACGAAGAGTACCCTAGATGACTGGTCCAGTTCCCAAAAATAACTAGGACGACGTTAGCAAGATTGATTTCTACACCGAGTGATTCATCCAAGCTCTGGTTTGAGCGTCTCTATGCTCGTTTTGGTCTACCATTTTGGGCCGGAGTGCTCCTCGTAGGATTTCTTCCGCCTCTCATTCTGACTTCGTTAGGATACTACATCTATGGCGTAAAGACAGACTTTACTGGCGATATTTCCCTCGGCGTCCCGCTACTCCTAGCTAGCATCGTTTACATCTTGTTCTCGTCCAGTTACGCGCGTCGTCGCGTCGAAAATCTTGAGCGATACGCGTATCGATGGGAGCAGACAAATCACGCGTCCAAACCAACTATCTGACCGACTTCCGGCCTATCGTTGCTATGTGGGTCTTTCTCTTGTCGGCGGGCGTGTTGGTTCTGGAACCCATATTCAACTCAGGATACTCTTTGCTTCAAAACTTGCTGAGAGAACTTCTCTACAGCTGCACACGTTTACTCCAAGCAACCTTCTCTGGGTCTTCCTTTCATCTATGGTCGCGATCTACAAAATCGGAAGATTTCCTCTGCGTCTGAGAGTCTTCACTGATGATAGGACATTGGGCCTCAAGCCTTTTGCAAATACTTCTCTGCATCTGATAACGATCTACGTCATCGTGATATTGCTGACATTTCCAATTTTTCTCTACCCCAATTTCGCAGTCGAATTGAGCTTGACCATATTCCTTGTTCCAGGCATATTTTTCTTCCTAGTTCCACTCTTTGGCCTTCACAAAGAGATGCGGGAGGTAAGAAATGAGAAGTCTGCCCTGGTCGGACTTCGGCATAGCCGGGTCATGAGCGAGGTCGAGGCTGGGGGGGCGGCATTGGGTGAAGGACTTGTTAACGGACTCCTGGCGATTGATGCTATCAAACGGTAGATCCATCAGATGCACGATTGGCCATTTGACGCTGGTACGGTTGTGCGTCTGGCAGGGATTCTGGGTGCTCCTCTCGTCGCCACTGTCCTAGCAGCTTACCTGATACGTCTTTTCGGGGTCTAACCCCGTCGCTTGTTGTTAGGAATCCTAAGGAAAGCCACTAAATACCGATAGCGTAGTCGCATGCGGTAAGGCCCAAAGTTGATAGAGAAAAGAAGTCCCGGTTGGCTGCGCTTTCTTGAGATACTTGCTGGGGTTTTGGTTCTCGCGGTCGCATTTTTCGTATTGGCTGACTCAGCATTCGCCCTAACTGTCCTCGCATATACCCTCGGTATCGGACTCGTCATTGTAGGGCTCTCTCGAATTTTTGCCGGTGTCTACGGGAGATATTTTGCGCCGTGGTTCCGGGAGATAAACGCGGGTGGAGGCATAATCGCCTTTGTTCTCGGAATCATTGCAATAATCAATCCACAGTTCGTAATCGGCTTCCTGACTATTCTCGTTGCCTTTGCGCTACTCGTCGTCGGGATTGTGGAAATCGTAGCAGCAGGATTTGCAAAGCACCCACCGTTCTGGGTGCGAGGACTAATCGGAGTAGTAGGGGTTTTGACCGTCATTCTCTCCGTTTTCGTAATCCTCGACCCCTCCCTTGGCCAGCTCAGCCTGTCCGTCACAATAGCAATTGTTCTAGTCGCAGTTGGAGTACGAGACATCGCTCATGGAATGACCGGGCATGGGCCGGTCAAGATCGACCCCGGCGTCATAACCGAAATCTAGACCTGCTCCAACGCATAGAGCCCATGCTATGCTCTTATTCCAAGACTCGAAGCGTATTCCGCAACTATAGGTGCGGAATCCGGATCTTGGGGATTCTTGCTCCAGACAGAGTCAGGACTAGTCCCAAGAGGATGAAGAAAAGACCCGAGATCATGTACGCATTCGCCGAGATCGTTGCGCCGTTGTAGGCGACTTTCTCGTTGCTAATGTACAAGCTCTCAGCCACGATTCCAAGCAGGACAAATACTGCTCCAATGAGGACCATGAATTTCCTCATCTTACGACCACAATTGAGAATACAGCGAAACGCCTCTTAAGTCCTGTTTAACCGGAGGTTTGTCTCCCTAGGATATGCCTTCGAATACTCCTCATTCTCGAGCTAAGCAAAGTGCTTGCATTCAGGTATGGGATCGAATCGAATTCGAAGTGATAGAATTCTCTTGGAGACCGAGATTCCTTTAGGGACTCAGTCCCAATTCGCTTATTAATCGAATCCTCAACATTAACCTTGAAAGCGACAAGGCATTTGGCCCTCTCGCTCTCCCTGGGCGTTGCTTGCCCAGGTCAGCGTTTTGTGGATGCCTCGGTTACCGCGGCTTGTTTCCTTTCTTTTTCCCATTTTCGGTTTTGGACCAAGCCATCGGAGTAGAGGATTAAGCCGGCGAGAAACAGAATCGCTGCAAAACCTGAGGACTCCCGGAATGAAAAATAGTGGAAAAGAAGCCAGCATGGAAAGCACTCCAATCTTTAGCTTCTGGGCAGGGCTACCGTTGGTAGCTGTTGGGACTGACAATACGCCCCAAGTAAACTCAGCGAATCGCCAAGTCCCACAGCTACCAACCTCTCGCGAAGCTAGTGACAATGTTACAAGTAAGAACACGAACTCCTAGTGGCGAGACTCCTGTTGCTGAGTGATAGTCAGGATGCTTACGGTCATCAACTGTACGACTGTTTCAGGGGTAAGAAGGTCGTGGAAGTAGTAGAGAGGGACGACGGTTTCATCCACACCAGCGCGATATACCCTCGATACTACTTTGGCCAAGTACGAGAACTGGCGGGTACATGAAAAGAAGGCTCTGCGATATGCAGCGGGAAGGACGCTCGATGTTGGATGCGGAGGAGGTAGAATCTCTCTTTACTTTCAGAAGAGAGGCTTCGATGTCTTTGGAATCGATATTTCGCCTCTTGCGGTGAAAGTCTGCAAGCTGAGAGGCGTGAAGAATGCCCGGGTCGTGTCGATCACTGAGGTGAACTCAAAGCTCGGAGTGTTTGACACGATTCTAATGATTGGCTACAATTTCGGGCTGTTCGGCAACCCTGCTAGGGCAAAACGCTTACTCAGAAAGCTCCGCCAGCTTACGAGCCGGAGTGCGCTAATTATTGCAGAATCCGTCGACCCATACCAGTACCAAGGAACCATTTCATCTAGGTTATCACAAACTCAATCGAAGCAAGGGCAAGATGGCTGGTGAGCTGAGAATCCGAGTGCGATACAAGAAGTACGCAACTCCGTGGTTCGACTATCTGATCGTTTCGAAGAAGGAGATGAAGCAAATGCTCGTAGGCACCGGATGGAAGGTCAAGCGTTTCGTTAGTTCTAAAGGCCCTGTGCATGTCGGGATCATAGAAAAAATATCGAAGCTATGAGGCCCAGATCGCAAGCGACAAGTTATCGGCAGGGGCTCTGAGCCGGGGAAGCTACCCTATCCAGGAAACGCCGATTTCCGTTCCCACTTGTCTCATCGCTTCAACAACCTTGGGACTGAGTGGAATACCCTCTCTCTGGAACTTTTCCATTCTTGCATGGCTCTTTTCGCCGTGAACGTAGATTCGTGATTGGCCTTCCGCCTTCGGGGAGTCCTTCAACTCTCGGGATAGCCTGTTCATGTCTCTCTTGAAGTCGTCCAGTGGCCGGAATGCGGCTGGGTCCAACGCCATGAAAAAGTGACCGACATTCGGCTTTTCCTTGTCAACATCAACGCCAAGACCCGTGGCCGAACCACTCAAGACTCCACTAAGAACATCCACCATCAGGGCCAAACCATACCCCTTGTGGCCGGAGTGCTCTTCTCCCTCGCCCCCTAGCGGCAGAATTCCGCCGCCCAGTCTCTTCGACAAGGCGTCAAGAACTGAATGCGCGTCTTCTGTTCCTCTTCCCGTCTTATCCACTGCCCATCCTAGGGGTACCTTCTTCCCTAGGCGGTCGTAGACCTCAAGCTTTCCGCGGGGGACCACAGAGGTTGCCATATCCAGGACGAAAGCCCCCTCCTTTCCAGCGGGTGCGGTCAGGCTGATGGGGTTAGTGCCGAGGACGGCATTTCTACCGAAGGTGGGAACCACGAGCGGAGCGGCGTTGGTCATGCTCATCCCTATCAAATCGTGTTCCAATGCCATCAGGCCGTAGTAGCCTGCTATTCCGTAGTGGTGAGAATTCCGGACGGAAACAATTCCGACCGCAGTCTCTTTGGCCTTCTTGATGGCCAACTCCATTCCTCTGTGTCCAACCACTTGGCCCAAGCTTTGCCCGCCGTCAATCATCGCCGTAGCCTTGGTTTCTTTCACAATCTTGCTCTGGTCTGTGGGCTTTGTCCAGCCATTCTTGAGATCCGCGTAATACCTAGGAAGACGCGCGACCCCATGCGACTCGATCCCGCGAAGATCAGCGAGCACGAGGACATCCGTTGTAATCTTGGCATCATGTGCCGGGACGCCCAGCTTCATCCATACCTTGTTGCAGAAGTCCTTCAGTTTTGCTTCTGATACAACAACTTGCTTCTGGACAGTGACCTGGTCAACCATGATTGATTTCCCTAGACCTCTATTCGATCAGAGCGTTCAGGGAGACATTTTTTAACTTAGGCCTATTCTCGGATACACTCTGAGAGAAATGGATACCCATCAAGCAATTCTGACTAAACTGGACGTTAGACAATACAGCCCGAAGAAGGTCCCGTCCGATGTGAAGATAAAGGTCCTTGAAGCGGCGCGAGCCGCCGGAACGGGAAATAACCAGCAACACTTGAGATTCATACTCGTCCAAAACAAGGAATCGATAAAGAAGCTGGCGGAGGATAGTACAAGTGGTCCTTGGGTCGCCGGCGCTGACTTTGCGGTTGTACTCTTGACAGACCCCAAACTCGGGTTCCACCTCATCGATACAGGACGCGCGGTCCAACAAATGCAGCTGTCTGCGTGGAACAACGGAGTGATCTCCGGAGTCTATACGGGAATCAAGGAAGAAGCAATGCGGCGAGATTTTGGATTCCCCAGCGATATCAAGCCCACAATGGTGGTAGGTTTTGGCTATCCAGTCAAAAAGATAATTGGGAAAAAGAATCGCATGCCCATTTCGGAGATAGCCTTCATCGACAAGTTCGGCAACAAATTCGATCCAAAGAAACTCGGCTAGGGTAGTCGTCGACCAGCGAAACTCTGCGACGACCCTAGAGTTACCCCTTATCGAGCGCCTGTCATTAAGCGGTGAGAGACTGGTTGGATTTTACTGAGATCCTCGCTAACGAATTGTGGGTGGGCGCGGCACCTTCGCTGGCAGATCTGGAAGCGATCAAGAAACACAGCGGGGGTAAGGCGGTAATTGTCGACCTCACGAGAAATCCTCGGGAGGAGGAGTGGTCCAAGAAACTAGGCTTGCAATACGAAGATCGGACCCCCAAGGTTGAAGAAACCTTTTCCGCAGTTCCGGTAAGCCAGCTCCGACTCGTCTCCCGACTCATCGAGCAACACATCCGTGGAGGGAGAAAAGTTTACCTTCATTGCAAAATGGGGCTCGGCAGGAGCCCGACATGCGCGGCAGCCTACCTCGTATATTGTGGGATTCCCCTTCGGGATGCGAGAGAGCTCATATTGAGCAAACGTTCGGTTTGGAATGGTGAAGATGGAAATTATGCGAGTGGCTTGGAGGACTTTGCCAAAATGTTGGAAATAGCAAGACTCTCGGAATAACCCAAGTCTGACCCCTCGTATGTTCGCGGAGACGAGTTTCTAACTATTTCTTGAGAATTGAGCTCTTTAGGACCGTCTTTACCAAGTCTGGTTCCTTTAGAAGGTAGTAGGTAGCCCGCCTGGTTCTCATGTTTATCTTGGCGATGCCCTCTATCACGAGCTTCAGGACACGGGTAGGGTGCATCTCGATATCGCTCCACTGCCATCCTTGATACGACGGATTTCCTAATCCTTCTTCCTCACTTCTGGCAGCCAACCACAGGGCCTTCCTATAGTCTGGAAACCTCGCGAGGAACTGATCCACATAATTCTCCTGTGGACTTGGTTTTGACGCCTCTACAGTGGGTTGGGATAGTATTGTGGCTCGGGAGGAGTGTTGTGACGGGCTTGTTCTTGACACGGGGCTCGCCTTCTTCAGAAGGACCCTCAAAACAGGTAATGGAGAGACCGGAGATTTATTCAGCGCGTTTTCCTCGGACCGGCAAGTAGGTTACAAAAGGCTCCGTGAATACAAAATCCGAGAATATCGAGATTCAATACTTGAGTACGCTCAGCCCCAGGATCCTTGCTATCTCTGAGACTAGTGAAGAGAGCCTTGCCAATACTTCGGAACCTTGCGTGAGTAGACCACTTCCTTCGCTCCGAGAAATTCTGAAAGCTGTTCGACGCTCTCTCGTATCTCTCTTGACGTATCCCTGTCTTTGGGCGCGTGTGGTTCAGCGTATACTGCGTTGATGATGAGTTTCCCGTTTTTCCTGTCCATCACCGGGTCGATACGCCCTATGAATTTGTCGCTGTACAGTATTGGGAGGACGTAGTATCCGTACTTGCGCTTGCTTTGGGGAGTGTAGATCTCGATTGTGTAGTCGAAATTGAACAGAAGCTTGGTTCTGGCCCTATCGCAGAACAGATTGTCGAAGGGGGAGAGCAGTGAGATCCCCGGTTGCCATTCTCCCGATTGTAACTCTTCCAGATGTTCGACGTCGTCTGAGTGAATGTATCGTTCGCCCTTCTCGACCGGGCCGTCCGTGACATCGACTGGAATGATCTTTTCGTCTGCCACTAATTGTTTCAATGTTGCCTTCAGGTTTGGATAGCGTTTACGGAAAAAGTGCCAGCTTATCTCGGACGAATTTGCGATTCCGAGGGCGCGGAGTGATCTCTGGGCCGAAAGATACTCGACCTCGTCCGCCGACAACTCCTTCTTTGAAATCCAGGATGGCAGGAAATCTTCTGAGAGACCGTAGAGTTTCTGCTTGCCTTCACGGCCAACTACCATTACTTCTCCTTTCAAAAATAGATGGAACATCATCCGTGAGACATCTCCCCAGCTGCCCCAGCCCAAACTACCTTTTACTCTGGTCTTGTCCTCGAACTGGCGCGAGAGTAGAGGGCCTTTCTTTCTAAGTTCGCTCAAGATATGATTTCTCAACTTCGTGTGCGCATTCAGCCATTTGTCGATTCTCTGTCTCCAAACCGATCCTTGACTTGCGAGCATGTCAGGATGTCTTCGCATTAGAGAATAGTAGAGGGGATAGTCTTCCATCATTACTATCGATGCTTGATGGGCCCAGTATTCGAAGAGCTTCTTGTCACGCCACAACAACTTGTCCAAGTCTGTTGTGTCGAAGTTTCCAAGTCTGCTCCAGAGGACGATGAGATGACTGGGGGCAACCGTACTGATCGGATCAAGCTGGAGGCAACCTAGGTCTCGTGTCACTCCCAGAATGTCATCGGAGTTTGGTTTGTCGGGCCGTATTCCAGCGAGATGTTGTTTGGCAACTGCGAGACGTCTAGCGTTCTCTAGAGTCGTTGTAATTTTCTTGGGCACGTAGGAGAATTTGTCTTGGCTGTTTCATAAGGGATTCGAACTTGACTCTTCCTAGTTGACTTCAAACAAGAACCTAGGGCAAATTGTGCATGCTTTGCATCGAGTAAGACTGTCAATAGAAAGAGCTAAGGTGTGACTGTCGAAGAATGGTTGGTTGCTCATGACCGAAGGAGGTATCGCTAGACTAGTTCGGCATCCTCTATCTCCCTTCAAGAAGAGAGCGTTCTTCTCAATCGTAATTCTTGGCTTAGTGATGGCTATCGGAACCATTGGGATGATGGTCTTGGAAGGCTGGGACCTAGTGACCTCGTTCTATTTCATGTCCCTACTCGCAACGGCTGAAGGCCCCGCACAATCGCCCATGACCGTTGGGGGCAAGATCTTCGCGTCTTTCATGGCCTTTCTCTCGATCGGCGCAGCAATATCCGCGATCACGTTCGCCTTCGGACCCTTGTTTGGCTCGGTAGTGAGAGAGGGCTTCGCGTATGTCGAGAGAGAAGAGGACAAACTGAAGACAAGACTAGAGCGCAAAGACAAGGCTCACTCCTCTAGTGGCCCGGAGAGCTAGGACTTGCCAAAACTCATCAGCGACATCGGTCATATCATCCTTCAAGTCGGAGATATGGACAAGGCGCTCAAGCTATACTGCGAAACGCTGGGATTCGAACTCAAGGAACACTCGCCTGAATGGAGCGTCATCGCCACCAAGCTCGGCGAGCTGACCCTCTACAAGACCCCGAAGATCACACCGCTAGTTCTGCGAGGCGCCGATGTAACCCCAATTAGCCTTCACGTCAAAAGCTTCGAAGAAGCAGCTGATCAATTGGAGAAGAAAGGATACTCAGTCAAACGGAAAGGCAAGAACTCGGGAACGCTTAGGGACCCGTGGGGAAACATGATCGAACTCCACGATCATCGGAAAGCTTGAATCTTTTCGATTCAGGATTTGCGATCAGGTACCCGATGGATGTACGGATCACTTTTTCATGAAAGGCATGCCTTTCATCATGGGTCCACGTCGTTTCATCTGCTTCATCATTTTCCGCATCGTAAAATACTGGTTAACTAATTCTCGCACTTCGCGCTCCGGCCGACCAGCACCTCGCGCGATTCTCTTCGACCTAGAGCTGTCTACCAATCGAGGCTCCTCCAGCTCCTTCTTGGTCATTGATTGAATAATCACTCTCCACGCTTTCATCTTCTCCTCCGCCACTCCTAATTGCTCCTCAGGAAGACTCACGCCACCCGGAATCATCTGCAACACTTTTCTCAATGGTCCCATCTTGCGAAGGTTCTCCATCTGATCGTACATGTCCTTCAGAGTGAAACGGCCTTCCATGAACTGTTTGACTTTCGCCTCGGGAACTTGCACCTCCGCGTCCTTCACTTTCTCCAGAAGCGCGTTCAGATCGCCCATTCCCAAGAGCCGTCCGACAAAATCCGTCGGGACGAACTGCTCCAAATCCTCAACTCGTTCTCCAGTTCCGATGAATTTCACCTTGGAACCAGTCCCTGCAACAGCTGAGAGCGCTCCTCCTCCCTTGGCGGACCCGTCCATCTTTGTCAGAAGCACGGACCCGATAGGCGTTGCTTCGTGGAACGCGCGGGCTTGAGTAATCGCCTGCTGTCCAATTGTGGCATCGATTGCCAACACGATTTCGTCGGGCTTCACGGCAGAAGCAATTCTCTTCATCTCATCCATCAGGTCCCGCTCATTCCTATGCCTTCCTGCAGTATCGATAATCACCAAGTCGGTTTTCTCCTTCCGGTAGTGGTCGAGACCATGCTTCGCGATGTCCTCGGGCTTCTTATTGCCCGGCTCACCGTAAACCGGAATCTCAACACTGGCCGCTAACTGCTTCAATTGTTCCAGTGCACCAGGACGGTAAGTATCAGCGCCAACGACGCCCACCCTCAATCCTCGCTTCTGGAAAAACCGCGCCAGTTTCACCGAGCTAGTCGTCTTTCCCGTTCCCTGAATTCCGACAAGCATGAGCTTGCGAAACACGCCTGGTTGAACTTCGACTTTGGCGGGGTCTTGGCCGACAAACTTTGTCATTTCTTCGTACAGGACTTTGACAACATGCTCGCGTCTGGTAATACCCGGGGGAAGCTTCTCCTTCAGCGAACGATCTTCGACTGCCTTGGATAGTTGGAGGACAAGCTCGACGTTCACGTCCGCCTGCAATAGTGTCCTCTGGAGGTCTTTCACAAGCTCCTTGATCGCCTTCTCGTCGACGTTCGGCATCCGCAACAGCTTGCGGACCGCGTCCGTCAAAGAACGGCCAACCGTTTCCAAGACTACTCTCTTAACGTTCTCGCGCGCTTCTTAACCTTCCCAAGAACAGCTGCGATTATCAGCGGGAAGCAAACGGTTGCATCACCGTACACATCAACGAACTTTCCTCCTTTCCGGATTTTCCTCCAGCTGATCGACTCAGCCAACGGAGCACCGCTCAATCCTCCCGGCTCAGGCCTATCCGCGGTAATCTGAACCGCGGCATCAACCCCTTCTCGCAGAACACTGGCCAAAAGGGTGTGGTGCTTGGGTAATCCTCCACCCAGGATCAAGACCCCGAGCTTCTTCGAGGTCATCGCCATTTCTACCATGTTCGTTACATCAGCCATCGGATTCAATTGCAGCAATTCTGTCTGGGAGAAACTCCAGAGACTAAGACCGAGGATCGAGTCCAGCAGCCCTGGCGAGAAAATCTTGACCTTGTTTCGGGCAGCTTTGTAGAGAATCGAATCCTTGTCCCCAAGGAGGACGCCAATTTTTTCCAGGATGTCCGAGAATGCCACTCCTCGTCTCTGATCAGCTGGAATTTTTCCAAGAAGCCTTCGAACTGTCTTGTCTAGAATCTGGAATGATTCTTCTTTGACAAAGATGTCTGCGATCCGACTGTACCCTTTCTTGATCAGGAGACGGTCGTCAACCTGGAAAGTGCCCTGGTAGTGGTGAAGGCCAAGGGCCTCGATCACATCATGGGTCAAGTTCGCCCCCGAGGTCACGATCGCATCGAGAAACCCTCGATCGATCAGGTCCCCAATGAGCAACCTAAACCCTGAAGGAACCATCGGGCCGGCGAGCGTCAGGAAATTGGTGAAATCCTTCCCTCGGAACATCTCCTCGACAACATCGGCGGCGGCCCCGATTCGGCCTCCACCCAGGACCCCGGTCGCGCCCATCTCTTGAACGAGAGCGGTCGCGGTCATTCCCGGCCAGAGCCGTAGGTGTCTTACTCTTGAAGGATTTTTACTCGTGATGGATTGCTCAGCCCTTTCGGCGAACGACCATGTTCCGTCCCATGACGCTCCAGTACTCGACTTCGATTCCGGAAGTCATCTTGTTCTTCAAGTCCTCGTCATCAGGCATAGGTGTTTCGAATGTCTGATAGTTCTCCATATCCATCACTTGGAGAAGATTTCCGGAGATGGAAAGAACTTGTCCGGTTCGCTTGTCTATGAGCGGGACCTCGGCTTTACCGTCAACAGGGCTGATGAGGTTCTTCTTCTGGCCTGTGAACGCGCTTATCGCAACGATCCTTGCCTTTGCGGATCCGTGCTTGCCGGGCTTGGATTTCTCGAACTCTACAATCCTGCACGGTTCACCGTCAATGAGGACGTACTGGCCAATCTTCAAACTGCCAACTTCGACCGGCTTGCTCATGAAACTGCGTCCCGACCGCGAGCAGTCCAAGGACTGCATCTAAAAGACTTCGCGTGATTCAAGGGCTATTCCTAGAGAATTCTTTTCAACTGGTCCATTCCCGTTCTCCACGATCTGGAAAGCCATGCCCAAGGCAGTCGGCATCCTAGCCAAGAAAGGTTCGAAAGAAATCCTCACCGAGGCAAAGAGGATTCACAAAATAATTGATCAGCACGGCTTCAGATCTGTTCCCGACCAAGATCTAGGCGTATCGGCGAGGATTCCGGGGAGCAGGCCTCTCAAGCGAATGGACATCGCGCTCCTAGTAACGCTAGGAGGAGATGGGACGGTACTGAAAGCAGCTAAGGAGATGTTGAAACCAAAAACCCCGATCCTAGCGGTAAACATGGGCCGCAGAGGCTACCTCACCGAGGTCGAGCCTTCCGAGTTCGAAACTGCCTTCACTAAGTGGGAGAAAGGCCGCTATGAGCTGGAGGAGCAATGGAAACTCCTAGTGATTCACAAGAATCAAGTTGCAGGGGAAGCGCTTAATGAGGCACTCCTACTCCCCACCATTCCAGCGAAAATGCTCAACCTCAATCTAACCCTCCGGGGCAAACAGGTTTTCCAGGCTCGCGCCGATGGAATCATCGTCTCGACTCCAACCGGCTCGACAGCACACTCCTTCTCGGCTGGAGGACCAGTTCTCGAAACCTCAATGGATAACCTATCACTAACGCTGATAGCCCCTCTCCAGCCAGTCAAGTCAATCGTAGTACCGGTGAAGGCAGCCGTCCAACTGCGGGTGGCAGAACCGGGTCCAAGCGCTAACCTGGTGATAGACGGCCGCCTTGAACGAGAAATAGGAATTGGGCAATCGCTATCGTTCAGAAAATCCCCAAACAGTACGTTTTTCGTCAGGTTCGGCGACTCATTTCTCCAGAGGAGTCTCAGGAGATTATCCTCCGAAAGGGAAAACGGTTGAAAGTGCTCGTCCTGGATACGTCAGCCTTCATCATGGGCTTCAACCCAACCCGGCCTGGTGAGGCGTACACGGTCCCAGCTGTAGAGGACGAGCTGTTGAGGGGGACGATGACACAGCTACGATTTCACGTGAACAAGGAAAAGGGTAAGGTGATCCTCAGGTTCCCATCTTCCCGCGCTATGGAAACAGTTCAAGCAGTCAGCACCAAAGCAGGTGAGAAGGGCCATGTTTCACAAGCCGATCGAGAGGTCGTCGCTCTCGCCCTAGACCTGAAACAAGATGGACAAGACCCCGTAATAGTAAGCGATGACTATGCGGTGCAGAACATGGCTGAGCATCTTCATCTCAACTACGGATCGCTGGCAAATTTTGGGATCGCCCACAAGTTCAACTGGATAATGTACTGCCCAGCATGCCATCGAAGATCCACAGGACCCGAAAAGACTTGTAGAGTGTGTGGGACCGAGCTCAAGAGAAAGGTGTTATCTCGATCCAAAATATCTCAGGCTAATTCAGTGGAGATGAATCCTCACGACAAAACAGAATCCTAAACACCACGAGTCAGGTCCTACCCGGGTCACAGGGATTGGTGGGGTATTCTTCAAGGCCAAAGACCCTGGAAAACTGATGTCATGGTACACAACCCATCTGGGCGTCAAACCTGAAAGCGAAGGATCAAGCACGACCATGTTTCAATGGCTAGAGAAGGATGATACGAAGCAAGTCGGTTACACTGTCTGGTCGATTTTTCCGCATGACACGAAGTATTTTGATCCGAGTGCCTCGCCTTTCATGATCAACTTTCGAGTCAAGGATCTTGACAGACTATTGGATCAGCTGAAGCGAGAAGGCGTGAAAGTCGACGAGAAGAGACAAGAATACCCTTACGGCAAGTTCGGATGGATCCTCGACCCAGACGGTAACAGGATCGAGCTTTGGGAGCCGAAGGGAGAGCCTCCTCCAGAATGATTACTCTGGTACTGGCATGTGAGGCATTTTCAGAAGAATTAAATCCAGTAGCCAGCCGAGCGTGGGATTGATACAGCGTTGCTGAAGACAGAGACCAATCTTTACGATGACATGTCGAAAGGGCATGTTGACCCTTCGAAATGGAAGATTCTCAGCTTCCCAATGGGCAATGGCGAGAACTGGGTCTGGGAGGAACCAAAAGCCAAGATTTCATCCCGAAATGGCGGTCTCGCGCTGACCGTAGATCCATTCACACGGAAGCATGACAAGATCCATATGTTCGACGATCCGAAACAACTGTACGCCTCGACGAGAACCTTTCCAGTATCACGTGATCAGGTGACGGTCTTCGAGGCTGAGATGGGGGCGGAGACTTATCGAAGCAATGCTGAGGATTTGCAGGACGCGTTCGCGGGCCTCATACTCATGGACTTCTCGACCGGTATGATATTCGACTTCATTACAACCGGAAAGAAGATAGGAGCAATCTATGAGCGTCTACTAATTCCTGGAGTGACAGACCAGAAGACTGCATTCACCTATGTGATTGAGTCACCGTTTTCGGGGGTTCGTACGAAGCCCGAAATGATGCACCGTTACACGGTTAGAATAGATGCGCAGAAAAAGAGAGCGGAATGGATCGTCGATGGAAAGGAATTCTTCAAGACAGAAAGCCTCCCAGTATCTCCCAAGGACATTCTCGTAGGCTGGGGACTCTTCACACTCAAGCCTGTCGACCTAGAGAAGGGCAGCACGTCAATCCATGGCCAAGGCGCGACTGGGATCTGGAAGAACTTCAGATACTCGATCCCCTGAGAAAACACGGGCGACTCGATGGCCCCGGATACCTTCCTAGGCTATCACTTTCGGCGCGTCGTTAATCATACTGGTGACCAACTCATAATCCCAAGGACCCTTGGACCTGATCGACGTCCTTTGCTTGAGATTGATGTACCCTATATTGCCTAGCTTCTGAACCAGCCAAGCAGCGTAAGCCGGTGACCCCGTAGCCCCTGGAGAGTTGTAGTTGGTAATGTGGTAGGACAAGGGGCCCTTGACCTCGATAGCTTCTTTGATGAAGTTCCCATGTCGATCGATTACTTGAGCACGGACTCCTGCAATGCCAGGTTTGACCAGATAGTCTAGTTTGAGTTCTGGAATAAACTCCTGCGCCCTTCTGGCCATTTCCGACTTGAAAATGGACGATTTCCATTCTTCGCCCGCTAGTGTCAGGAAATCCTTGTTGTAAAGGAGAGCGATCTTGTTCATCATCGGCGGCTCCAGAAGCTTCTCCAAGGCTTGTATCGGGTTTTTGAAAAAGCCCTTGTAAGTGTAGGGTCCGGCAACAGGGACGGCGTTAGGTCCTATCTCTCGACGCCCATCGGCGCGGCATATCCAGTGGGGATCAAGGAAGGGCAGTTCGGGATGTTGCGCCACAGTGTAGATATTTCTCGTGGCAAGGTATCTCCATTCCTCTCCGATTTCCCAGTATTCTCCACGGAAGTTGAGATCGGCGTATTCTCTTCCGACGCCTAGCATGTGGGCTATGCGCATTGAGTTTCCTCCAGCGCAGTTCACCAGAAGCCGAGTCCGTATCGGCTCAGCTCCATTTTTCGGCTGAATCTCCAAGAGATCTTTGGTTACTTGGATCGATTTGACTTCGAAACCGAGAATGAACCTGACTCCTTCTCGTTCCGCGTCTCCCTGCAACGATCGCGTGAACGAGGGATAGTCGACTGAGGTGTCCGTCTTCGACCATATTGCCCCGTGAGACCTTACATGGGGCTCAAGTCCGCGCACGTCCTCCGCGGATAGAATTTCCAGCTCGTCCTCTCCCATCCCGTTCTCCAGACCCCAGTGATAGTACTTCTCCACACGGTTCATATCCGCATCTCGTGTCGCCGCCTCCAATGTTGTCACTGGCGACCAGGGCAGGCCTCGCTCTTTCGCGTATGATTTCCACATTCCATAGGCTGCTTGGGACGATCGCGCGAAGACTCGGCGTTTGACCGGGTCTAGGTAGAAGGGGCGATGGACGACTCCAGTATTCCTCTTGGAAGTGTGAACCGCAACCTGCTGCTCTTTCTCAATGACTGCGATTCGGCCTTCATACTGGTTCCCCAGCCAGTAGGAAAGAGATGTCCCGAGAATTCCCCCGCCAATGATAGTCACGTCCCACGGTTCCAGCGATGCCAAGAGGACACCAAGTGGAAAGATGTTCAGTATGCTATATTCGGGTTATGCATTACTTTCCTGAAACCGACAAGAATCACATTCTAGCGAGTTGGAGGTACTCGGCTTCTATCTTTCCCCCGGTTTTTAGGTAGAGGAGGGCCCCCGGAGCCAAACTGTCCAAGTAGGAGAACGTGTAAACAACCATCTTGCTCTGGCCGAGGTTTTTCGCAATTTTTGAGATCTCGAACATCAAAGCGGACCCGATTCTCTTTCCTCGATGCTCAGGATCAACAAAGGCTCCTCGGAACCAGGCCACGCCCGATTCATAATAGTCTGGAATGATCCCGACTAGCCCCGCAGGCTCCTTGTCCAAGCTAGAGAGAAACCATCTAGCTCTACGCGATCCGTCTTCCTTGATTGCATTCGCAACCGTGGCAATGCCGCCCTCTTCCTCTGTCCTCCAGTCCCAATAGGGGCTCAAGGCTCGGAGGTACAAGTTACTGGCGCGATCAATCGTTTCCTCAGTGACTTCTTGGGTTTCTAGCCGGGCGTCTCCGATATCTGGTATCTCATTTACTTTCCAGACTATCCGAAAGTCTCGTCGCAGCGGTTTGAACCCGAACTTCCGGTAAGCGTCAACGTAAGGCTGAATTGCCGGAGTAGTTGCTCGCAGGAATTCTGGTTTCTTCGATTCTACATGTGTGATCGCTCTGGCAAGAAGGCTCTCGACTAGGGAAGTTCTGTGCGTCGCGCGTCTAACGCTGAGGTATCTTATCACAAACCACTTGTCTCGGGGAAGAAGTGTCGCAGCCACCCATCCGATGGGCACACCATTCTCTTCAGCGACGAAGCAACCATCAGAGTCGAATCGGGGTGAGGATAGGGCGGCCCGTGTCCGTTGGGCATCTGCAAAGCTGCCGAGGGCATCGTTCAGAACGTCTAGTAACGATGACTCTTCGCCGCTAGAGAAGTGTCTGATCAAGACGCCTGATGGTTTTTCGGTGTGGACCGTCTCGGCCATTTTCAGGGTTTTCCGTTGAGTCTAATGTTTCTGAGAATAGTCCAATATGCGAGGGCTCCCAAGACCGCGAGCAGAAGAGAAGTGGCGAGAAGATTCGCTAGGACACCGGCGTCCAGGGGATTCCCGCCAAAGGCAGAAGTTCGAAGGACTCCGGCCGCGAGGCTGAGAGGATTATACTCAGCTATCGTAGCCACGGGCGCGGGAAGATACTGCGCTATCGTTTGCGCAGGGTAGAAGACAGTGCTGATCGTAATCATAGATACCTGAAGGGCTTGCGCGTAAACCCAGTAGATCTCACCTCGTCGGGACACGCTGGCGAAGAAGGCTGCCAGACCCGCGATCCCTGTCGCGAGGACGAAAAGGAAGGGAATGAGCAGGAGGGCGTACGCGATTCCCTGAACGGGTATTGCTGTGGGTCCTAGGAATGACAGTGCAACATACGCTATCGCTAGCAGCGCGCCGGAATATACTATGCCCCCGAGGCCTCCTGATATGATGTAAGCTCCCACTAAACCACGTGTTCGGATTGGAAGTGTGAGGTAGTATTGGACGACCCCTTCTCGAAGCGCGAGCCAGATTCGTCTCCCGGTATCCGTGGCAGCGGAAAACAAGCCCACTACGACGATCCCGGGCACGAGAAACTGAAAATAGGTAAGCCCTGCGAACCTTGTAGGGATCAATCTCCCGTAGACAAGTCCCACGACTAGCATGTCAGAGAGGCTGAGGCTTATCAACACCGCCATCAACCACTTGGTCCGGAAAAAGTAGGAGAAGTCTGTCCGTGCTATTCGTACCAGCCGTGAGAGATGACTCAAGCCGCTTTCACACCTTCAATGACTTTGTCAACGATTCTCGCACTCAACGAGAGTGTTCCGACGGCTACAGCGGTCACGACCGCCGCCGCTAAGACTGGGTCTAGCAGGAAGTTCGGGTCGAAGCCTAGAACCCATCTGGTCAAGTCCGCGCCGTAGGTTAGAGGACTGAAGATCGAAATCGGAGAGTAGAAGCTTGGCATGAAGATCAACGGGTAGAAGGCGGTGCTGAACCGGACGATCAACGCTGATAGCCCGGCGAGGAATGCGCTGTAAATGTCCACGGACTTGAACGCAATGAACGACATTGAAACCATTATTCCCGTGATTCCCAGTCCGAGAAGAAACATCGAGATCAACGCAAATACAGCGCCTTGAATTGTAAGATCGCCAACAAACCATAGAACCCCGATTAGGGGCGGGAGAACCTTGATCATCGTGTTCGCGACCCCATAGATCGCTTGAGCTGCTAGAAATCCTCCTCGAGAGACCGGGAGAGAGAGGAAGTATGGCAATTCTCCCTCATGCGCATGTTCGACTAAGTGTCGGCCCACATCTGCTCCAGAATCGAATACTGTGATGACCATTAGTCCAATCGCATAGAAGAAGAAGTAATTCGGGACTGCTGTCGATACTAGCTTTGACATCAGGGACCCGTAGACCGCTATCTGTAACCCGAATAGCGCCCAAGCGAGAACGAACCACGTCCGCTCCGATAGTAGGATCCTGACGTTGTAGGCGGCGAGAATCAGCACACGATTCATGGTTGATCCGCCAGGGCTTTGCCCGTGAAGTGGAGGAAGACATCGTCGAGGGACGGCTCGGTAATCCTGATAGATGCGATCTTCGCACCTGCCACATAACTAGCGGATGTCATCTTTGGAACCCAGTCTTCCGCTCTCGAAACCTTCGCCCGCAACTGATTGCCCTCCGGTGACATCGAGACCTCGCCCCCGAGTCCATTGAGGCTATCCACTAGCTTCTCGGAAACAGGGTCTTCGAAATCCACTTCAACAATATCTCCACCAGCGATCGCGTCCTTCAGCTTTGGAATGGTATCGCACACGACCCTTTGGCCCTGGTGCAGGATCGTGACCCTGTCGGCAAGGTATTCCGCCTCTCGAACCTCGTTCGTCGCAACTATGATCGTGGACCCCTGATCTCGCAACTCGCGGATCTTGTCCCAGATCTTCCTCTTCCCCCGAAGATCCACCTGGCTCGTCGGCTCGTCGAAGATAGCTAGCTTTGGCCGTTGAATGAGGACCTTGGCGGTTTCCAGCCGTTTTGCTTGGCCGCCTGACAGGTGCATGAACAACTTGTCACGCGACTCCCACAATTCCAAGTCCTTCATCGTGCGCTCGATCAAATCCTGCCGTTTCGCGGGGTCGATATCGAACATGGAAGCGTGAAACCTCAGGATTGAAGAGGGCTTGTGACGCCAGAAACCTCTCGCTTCCTGGAAGGCTATTCCCATGACCTCTCGAACCTTGGTCCCGTCTTCAACAACGTCAATTCCGACAACCTTGGCAGTGCCTGAGGTCGGCTTTAGAATCGTGCAGAGAATCATCAGAAGAGTGGTCTTGCCCGAGCCATTTGGGCCTAGAATTACCATTATCTCGCCCTCGTTGACTGTGAAGTTCAAGCCGCGAAGGGCGTCGGTTTTTCCGTACCTCTTCGAGAGGCTTAGCGTTTCTACTGCAAACAAGCTTGGGGAAACGTTTGTTCGTGGAGATGGGCGATAAAAATGTTGAACCAGCGCAATGGTCATAGGAATGTTATCAACAAGAGGTGAATTGCTTGCGATATGAAATTCGGCGTATGTGTCCCAAACTATGGCGAATCATCCACGCCCGATGCGCTCCGCGCGATAGCTCTGGAAGCCGAACATGCTGGCTGTGACTCGCTCTGGACCACCGACCACGTCCTGATGCCGAGAAACAGTGGAACTCCCTATGAGAGAATCTTCGACAGCGTAACAACCCTCTCTCATCTCGCTGCAATTACCAAGCGCGCAAATTTGGGAATCTCGTCGCTTATCACAGCGATGCGGAACCCCGTCGTCGTCGCCAAACAACTCGCCACTATCGACAACCTTAGCAACGGAAGACTAATGCTGGCAACAAGCGCCGGTTGGAACGAGAAAGAGTTCACCCATCTCGGATCGAACTTCCACAACAGAGGCAGAAGGCTTGACGCGTCGATTCGACTGATAAGAGCGCTCTGGAAAGGAGAGACAAGTTTCAAGAGCCGCATTCTCGGGATCGAATTCATCGACGCCGTCTTCGAACCCCGTCCGATTCAGAAGCAACTCTCGATTTGGGTTGGTGGAACGAGCAAAGCCGCCATGAAACGCGCCACATCCATTGGGGATGCTTGGCATCCCAACGTTCAACCCCTCGACCAATTCACAAAGCTCGTCGCTGATTTCAGAAGCATCTCGCCTGAAGCCAAAACGAAAGAGATCTGCGTCCGAATCGCAATAAACACAAACGAGGATCAGTCGGAATACAAGTCGCCGCAAGGAGAAAGACGAATAATGCTATCGGGAGACGAGGCTCAGAACAAAAAGATACTCTCCGGTCTAGAACAACTCGGAGTTTCCTACATCGTCGCAGTGCCGAGCCCGGACGGAAGAGCAAGCGTATCAACCCAGGTGGATGCTATCAGGACACTGTCGAAACTGCTTCAGTGATCAGCAAATCTTCCTCTTGCATATCCAAAGTGCTTTAACCCCACTCAAATCCAAGAGAGTCCTGCTACGAGAATGCTCCCTACCGCCGGCGTAAACCGCGTCTTCGGCTTACTAGATCTTTTGAAAGCTTACAATGGAAAGACGGACATTGCCAACCTGACGATCGATCTCCGCATCGACCTTGACGAGCTTCTTCCGATAATCGATACAGCAGAATACCTCGGTCTCGTCGCCGTCAAAGAAGGCGAAATCTCTCTGACAGAGCTTGGCACCAAAGCTCTCAACAGCAGGATAGCTGAACGGAAAAAGCTCGTCCACCAACGCCTGGAAACACTCGAGCCCTTCTCCGACATCACAAAGCTCCTCAAAGAGCAGGGACAAGTCACAAGGTTCACCCTGGCCCGTTTCATCAGCGCCAAGTATGGCCCCACCCTCGACATCCCAACGCTGATCAGCATAATCATCAGCTGGGGAGTCTTCACAGGCCTATTCGGCTATGATGGACAGTCAGAGCGGTTACTGCCGAAGACCCATGTTCACTAGCTGATTTTCGAGATTATCCGGTCCGCAAGATCGTACAATACAGGGTCACGAGGGCTCCTCGGCCGCTCAAGGTCGATCTTAACATCATCAACCATTTTCGCCGGCCTGGCGCTCAACACGATTACCCTGTCAGCCATTTCTACGGCCTCCTGAACATTGTGCGTTACCATTATCACCGAGCCGGTAGGGTACGCAGGATCCCTCCAAATATCCAAGACCTCCCTCCTCAGATTCTCTGCCGTCAACGCGTCAAGGCTGGAGAACGGCTCGTCCATCAACAACACCTCCGGCTGAAGCGCGAGAGCCCGAGCTATCCCGACCCGCTGCTTCATCCCACCAGATAATTCCTTTGGGTAGGAAGACTCGAACCCCTCCAAACCAACATCCTGAATATACTTCTGCGCGATCTTCAGCTGTTCCTCCTTCTGAATGGACGCGGATGAAATCGCCATCAACACGTTTCCAAGAACCGTCTTCCATGGTATGAGGGCGAATGTCTGGAAGATCACCCCGATCTTCGGGCTCGGACTCGTGATCGGTTGGCCGTGAAAAAGCACTTGACCGCTAGTCGGCTTGTCAAGTCCATCTATAATCCGGAGAAGGGTGCTCTTGCCGCAGCCTGAAGGCCCGACAATACACAAGAACTCTTTGTAGATATCAAATGAAAGATGGTCCAGCACCGTCGTGCTCTTTCCCTCACCGGGATAGATCTTCGCAATATCCTTGATCTGGAGTATAGGTTCAGGGAGCTGGCTCAACTGTTATGCCTCGAACTTGTACCTATCCGCTTTCCGTAGCAAACGCCTCCAGACCAGCCGGTTAATGATAAGAACCGTTGCCGTCATTACAAGAAGAGAAGCATAGATCTCAACAGCTCCCAGTGCAGGATTTCTTAATGAGGCCTGAACTAGAAACGAGCCCAACCCCGGGACACTGACATTGGGCCCGATAGACTCAGAGACTATGAGCGCGTTCCAGCCCCCGCCCCAAGCCTGTATGCTTCCAATGAGGATTGCTGGAAAAGATGCCGGGATCAGGATCTCTTTAACAAAACGTCGTCCTCGAATTCGATAGGCTGCAGTTGCTTCCAATATGTCATTCGGAACGCCATTTACTGCTCCAACGATGTTGAACAGCAAGTACCACTGCATCCCAGTGAGAATTAGGAGCACCGAAGCTAGGTTCAAGGTGAACCCGAGATAAGGAGAGTTCTTGAACGGATCAACGAGCAGTAATATGACAAACGGGAACAAGGCCGTTGCAGGGATAGATTGTCCGATGTCGAAGATGGGCACGAGCAACCGAGACAGTCTTTGACTTCTAGCTATCAATATGCCAGCACCGAGCGTCCACGAGAGGGCAATAGCGTACGCGATAACCAACCTTGACAAGGATAGAAGAGTAATTGCGACAAGCTCGAAAGCTGTAACATCAGTCGCGAGCAGAGAAATGCCGCTCTCAATGGATTGGGATCGCGACATAATAGTAACGGTCAGGCCGATGATAAGAAGTCCAATGAATATCGCGTAGCTGACGAGCCTTCCCCATAATGGTATTCTGGTGATCCGCTCTGGAAACCTCAGCCTCTCCGTTATGTGGCGTATCCGTTTCAGGCGAGTGATTTCCAGAACTCGTGCTGCGTAGGACCGCTCCGACTTGAAGAAGGTGAGTACAGGTGAGACCAGACGATCCTCGTATCTTCTCACTCCCGCAACTACGCTACTCTGCCGCGTTGCAGTTGTCCTGGGAGCGGCGACTGTTTCGTACTTGTACTTCTCCGCCCTCACGCCCAGCGGTTTCCATATCAAACGGTCAATAGCAAGTATTATTCCCACGAGGACTAAGAGCCCAAATAGCGCTAGTCCTAGATCCGCTTTCAAGGCAGCGAGCGCGATGTACCTGCCTATCCCGGGAAGGTCCACCCGGGTTTGACTGGGGGGTTGCCCGAAGGACAGGTGCTCTTCAACAGGTATGAGATACCATCCTCCCCCCCATGCGAGAATGCTGCTCCACACCAATTCAGGGAATACTGCGGGGAGAACGATCTGTCGTAGGTAGCGGGTGCCGCGCATTCCGTAGGCTTGGGCTGCTTCCTTGATGTCTGTTGGGATCGCGTTTATTCCTGCTATAACCCCAAAGGTCGGGGCCCAAGCCATCGCAGTGAAGATCAGAATAATGGAAGCAACTTCTTGGTTGAACACGGGTGGAGGAGCAGTCCCTGTCCCCGTTCCCAAGATGATCAGGAACACTACAGGTACTACCCCAAGAACAGGAACAGACTGGAAGATGTCCAGCAAGGGCAAGAGCACGTGGGAGGCCCGATGGCTCATCGCCGTCGCGATTCCATATGCTAGGGCAAAGGCGAGCGCGAAAATGTATGCGATCATCATTCGGGTGAGAGTTCGAACAGCATACCCCGGAACACACAGTGGATCCAGAGGATTATTCTGACAGTCCGGAGCCAACCCGCCTATTAGTAGTTCGGTTATGACAGCTCCCATCGCTACCACAGCGACTCCGACCAGTGTTATCCTGGTCAAAAGCGAAGCTCTCTTTCCGGCCGAGGATGAGATCACCCGTCTTCTAAGGCTCGGCCTTGGAACATGCAAAATGAATTCAATCCACCATAATTAGAAAAATGGACGAGTACGTCTCGTTATAAAAGGGCAACCGGAACGATCATTTCGACAATCTTCTCCAACTTCGTGCTGACGTGATCCTCTAGCATATTGGTTGATGGTGGGGCCGGTGGGATTTGAACCCACGACCTCTGGCCCCGATTTCTCGGGGTCGCCAGCGCCCCAGGTTTACCGTCCAAGATTGGACTCTGGTATCCTCTGGGCGGGGTCAATCCCCTTGACCAAGCTAGACGACGGCCCCTGAGTTCGGAATCTGAATCGGGCTGCTTTTCTGTGTTATGCTCAGGGCTCGTCAGACAGTCGACTATTAGTGGTACGGAGAAAGGATCTACTGAGACGTGGGAACGGTCACTTGCATGACAGTCTCTTCGACGGGATATCCTTCCTCTCTCCATCCTTCCATGCCGTCAAGCATCTCCTTCACCCTAAAGCCTAGAGCCGTCAGTTTCGCAGCAGCTTTGGTTGAGGCGTTACAGAAGATTCCATCACAGTATGTCACTATGACTTTGTCTTGGGGCAGAGAAGAGGTAGTGGTAGAGTCGATGGTTCGGTGGGGGATGTTGATGCTTCCGGGAACATGTCCTCTGGCGTATGTCTCGGGGCTCTTGCATCGACTGCCACTATTTCAGGGACCTTGTTTGTGATGTCGTGGTAGACGTCTGAGGGGTCAGTTTCGAATGAGAGCTTCGATCGGAAGTGATTATTGGCGACCGAGGCACCAGCTGGTGGGTTAGCTAGAACTTTAGAGGTCCATATGACTCGTTTTTCTGGTCCGAAATTACTGTCCGGATTGAGGTAGGATAATTTTCTATTTATTTATTGTTTAGACAGAAACTTGTTGTTGCGTCGAAACCGGGATCGGGTGTGGCCGATACATACGATAGGTTGCGAGGGCTCCCAGTCCGCTGATAACCAGGAGGATTGATATTGGAAAGACCGGGACAACGAGGAGCGTTGCGACCAGACGGTCAACTGGTATGACTAGAGGTGCGGTGTAGAGCTGGGAGAAGCGGAGCGGAATGGCTTGGAGGCTCGCCGCTTTAGCTGATTGTTCTAGGCCTCTCGCGAAGAGCACGCCGATGCCGAAGGTGGCCAATCCTCCCAGAATATTGATCGCACCGCCTAAACGAGTGAACCTAGCGAGCATTAGACCGCTTCCAATGAGAACTGTGAACGCCACGCTGAGCTCAAGGAGCATTAGGTTCTCGGACTGACCTGAGGCGAAATTGACAGTTGAGGAAAGATTGTAGCCGAACAGAGCCCAGCCGATGGCGAGAAGACTGGCGAACACTCCTAGCCCACCTGCAAGTAATGATCTTGGATGTCCACCTCGCACGGGGTTTACTTTCGCCATTATTCTGATCCGCGCTTACGACGGAGGTCTATCGGATAAATCTTACAGACTATCTTGTAAATGATTCCAGCATCTTGCCGAGGCTCACTCCTCGTCGCTTTGCTTCTTTCAACAAAACCTTCTGGACACCACTGGAATATTGCACGGCCTTCTTGGGCCGGTCTACCACACTTTCCGGCAGGCTCATGTGAGCAGCAAGTCTTCTCAGAACATATTTTCGTATCACTTTTCCATTGGAGAGGTTGACTCGGAGAGAAGAAGGCAACCTTAGAGCGTAATTGACTAGTGGAAGGTATGCGAACGGGCAACAAAGCTCGAGACCAGCTGCAACAGCGAGCTTGTCGCCGGGATCAAAGTCTTTGACAGAAGCAGCAACAACACTGTCGAACATTTCTCTTCCAAGCGTGTCGGTCCCGTCTCGTGAAGCGATATCTTCGAACTTTCCGTAACCGCCGAACAGCTCATCGCTGAGCTGGCCAGCCGCAAGATAGCTCAGGCCCATCTCGCGAGCTCTCTGACAGGCAAAATAGATCGGAACCGAGATTCCTACAACCACTGGATCTGTGGTCTCGATGATCTCGACGACATCTGGCAATGAGTCGAGAATCTCTGAACTCGACAATTCCCATATGTCGACGTGGAGTCCAAAACTTTTCGCGGTTGTCTTTGCATGGCCTAGTTCTTGTTGACCTTTCAGCCCCACCGAGATCAATTCTGGCTCTAGACCTGACTTCTCCGCTACGTAGGCAACGAGGGCGCTGTCTAGCCCGCCGGAGAATGCGATTCCGGAACCTCGCGGCACAACCCTGCCGACCGCCTCCGTGAACAGCTTGTCCAAGGTCCGAGTTGCATCGGATTCGACTATCGATTCTTCCTCCGGCTGCTTGAGCGAGTAATCATCCAGCGTCTCGTAACCCCGAGCGGTGGCTCGGATGACTCTGCCCGGAGGAACATGCTCGGGTTCGCGAACGCCGATTGAGACGAGAGGAGACCGAAGGCTCGCAAAAGCGACAGTTCCGTCTCGTATCTGTCCAAAATAGAGAGGTTTCTGCCCAACAATGTCCCTTCCAGCGATCAGCTGCTCCCGGATCAAAGTCAAGAAAGCAAAAGCTCCGGGGGTCTGTATGAGACGGCCGAGACCCGCGGGGCCAGTCTTGTCGTGTCCTGTATCGTCGCCGAAGAAAACACCGTCAAGGGCCAATGGCATTGCTTGCTGAGCAAACGACTGCAAGCCTGTGGAGTCGCAGACTCCAATGACGATTTTTTCGTCGCTGGCGATGCTTTGAGAGAAAGTTTGAGATTCTGAACCACGCTTCCGCATCAGAGAGAGGATGCTCTTCGCTTTCGATTCGAGATCGTCCGCTTCTCGTCCTCTGAGGCCGCAGATACCCGCCATTATTCCTCTATTTTGCTTCGGAGTTGTTTAATATGATAGGCTAGGCGTTCCTCTGTTCGGATCGGTAAGTTTGCCTATTCTTCCAATTGACACAGGTCGTTATGGCAGTCCGGAGATGAGGAGAATCTTCGAGGAAGAAAACAAACTCCAACGATGGTTAGACGTAGAGGCGGCGGTTGCCGAAGCGCAAGCTGCAGTTGGAGATATTCCAAAGGAAGCAGCGGAGGAAATCGGACGAAACGCCAACACGAAAATCGTGACCTTGGACCATGTCAAAGGGATCGAGAAAGACATTCGTCACGATCTTATGGCAATGGTAGTCGCACTCTCAGAGGCCTGCACGGGTGAGGGACGCAAGTACGTTCACTATGGTCTAACAAGCTACGATATCGAAGATACCGCAACAGCGCTCCAGTTCAAAGAAGCATTCTCGGTCCTCGAGAAAAGACTAATTGCCCTTGAGGAAATCCTTGGTTCGCGCGTACGTAAGCACAGAGCTCTGTTGATTGTGGGCAGGACCCACGGACGGCACGCCGGCGTCATCACCCTGGGCCTAAAGTTCGCAGTCTGGCTGGAGGAGGTCCGAAGATACCAACAGAGACTCAAACAGGTCAAAGAACGAGTTCTGGTCGGCAAGGTTCTGGGAATAGTTGGAAATGGTGCTGGGCTTGGCAAAAACGCGCTGAAGATTCAGGAGAGAGCGCTGGGCAAGTTAGGGCTCGAACCAGCAGGCCTAGTCACACAAGTCATCCAGAGAGATCTACACGCAGAAACCGTCTGTTATCTCTCGCTACTAGGGTCCAGCCTTGACAAGTTCGCAACAGAGATCCGGAACCTCCAGAGGAGCGAGATCTCAGAAGTAATGGAGCCGTTTGAGCGAGACAAACAAGTTGGAAGCTCGGCTCTACCATCGAAGAGAAATCCGGAGCTCAGTGAAAGGGTCTCAAGCATGGCGAAGCTGATGCGAGGACTAGTCATACCTGCCCTCGAGAATATTCCTCTCTGGCACGAACGTGACATTTCCAACTCCGCCAGCGAGCGTTTCATCTTTCCAATGTCTTTTATTCTCGCCGACGAAATGCTCCGACTTGTAACGCGTGTCCTAGATGGCTTGGAAGTCCTGCCCGAGAACATGGAACGAAACCTAGAGCTATCGCAAGGCGCTTTGCTTGCAGAGAGAATTGTGAACCTTCTCGTGGAGACAGGAGTACCAAGACAGGATGCTCACGAGAGAATCAGAAAAATCTCGATCAAGGCCCTTGACAACAAGATCCTTCTTTCGAAGCTCCTGCTCGAAGACAAGTTCATCTCGAAAAAGCTCAAACCCAAGGAGATCAAAGAAGCGCTCGACTATCGGACCTACCTCGGCGTGACGCGTGAACTAGTAAACTTGGCTTTGAAGGAATAAGGCGCCCATGTTCGATCATAGAGTAAACTTTTATTTCGCCTCCAATCGCGAGAGCGTCTGAAGGCGGCAAAGATTGAAGGAAGCTATTCTCACCGTTGGAATGCTCCTCCTCTTCACAGGGTGCATGGGCGCAATTGCCGCCACGACGGCCATGGGCGCTGGCGCTGCGATTACTCTTCCGGCGCTTCAACAACTTCTAGTTGCTGAGGTCATATCGACCATCATCGCCTTCGTTGGCGGTGCACTGGTAATGCGCAACCGCTAGGCGGCCAGCTCAGAGTCCAGCGAGAGAATCTCATCTAGTGGCTCCTTCGCGTCGAGCCACTCTGCAATCTGACGATACTTCTCAGGATTGTGCTCATGGATAAACTGGATCATAGGCAGGTAGAGTTTAGATCCTCTTCGACTTGATATGTGGGACTTGAAACCGATTAGCGCTCCAACGCCCTTCCGGAGCTCTCTAGTCCCTCGGCTACGGGACATCGAGCTGATTCGCTGCGGGAACTTCATTGACACCCAACCTCCAGGGCTAGTCTCCTTCGCCACAGCAACACCCGCAGTCATGAGATCGAGAGCGTAGGACAATAGATGCCACGATTGTGTCTTTCTGATCCGCGCGAAGTAGAGATCGGCCTCTGCAAGAGCGGACATAGCCGCTTCGAGTTCACGAGGCTTCGGAGTCTGGCTGGGAGTGTTTTCGAGTATCCACTGAAAAAGCATTTCATGGTCCACCTCTGACTTGTCCAGAGCTCGTCGAGCTTGAGCGACGGTTCTGCTGTTGAATATGATCCGTAGAACCTCGAAGACGGATTCTGTCCGGTCTCGGTTTGAAAGCAACGCGGTATCCTCCAATGTTAGAGTCTTCTGGGGCCCAGTTAGGATCTGAAGGTCAGTTATCACTGATCGCATGTCGCCACGGTCCCGCTCCATGAGGGACCTGAGCGCTTCCTCGTCCGCAATCACACCCTCCTTGGCGAGGATTCCCTTCATCAATGGAATCCCTTGCCTCAGTCCTAGTCTCTTCAGCTCGATGAGTAGACAAGCGTCTCGTAGAGGTCGGATCTTTGGATCCCAGGGGTCGTTGGCAGTAAGGACGATTGGAAACTGAGATTCTTTGATGACGCGGAGAATCGCGATGATCGCGCCTGAGTCTGTTCTTAGGTTGATACCATCTACCTCGTCCAGTAATATGAGCCTTCCCCTACCGAACAGAGGCGATTGTGTCGATGCTAATCCTGCGATTCTGGAGAGAATGTCGCCGCTCCGTTTGTCAGAAGCATTAATCTCAACAAGGTCCCATCCTCTCTCGCGAGCGACAGCCTCGGCGACCGTTGTCTTTCCTACTCCGGCCGGGCCGTATAGAAGGACGGCGCCCTTGGGAGGTTTGGCTTTGGACCAAGAATCAAGCCAAAGGAGAATCTTTTCTAGGGCTAGCTTGTTGCCCGCGATTTCACGGGTCGTTTGCGGCCGATACCTAACGGTCCAGGGCTGTGACATGTTCTTCTCGAACACTTCTATGAACCGATGATTGAGCGGCTAAATGGGCCAGCAAGGCGCTTAGCTGGACTTCTTCATCTCCGCCTTGAACCAGCCGGAAGTCTGTGTCTCCTATGGCCTCGATGAGGCTAATTCGTGACTTCTCTGGAATGGCGAGGCGGAAGACCTCCGAGTGAATCTGGCGTACAATGTCGGAGCCTGACAATCCGTACTTGACGAGAAGGTTTCGAAGCTCGTCCCGCGCCTTGAGGAAGTCGCCTTTCAAGGCATGATTCAGCATCTCGTGGACGTCAGTCGGCCTTGCTCTTCCGACCACCTGGTAGACGGTCTCCTCTGAGATCCCCTTTGATATCGAGGAAGCTGCTTGAAGTATGTTGATGGCCTTTCGAAGGTCTCCTTCTGCCACTTCAACAATGGTCTTCAAGCCTCCCTCAGTGCTCTTTAGGTTCTCATTTTTCGCGATTCGGTGGAGGGATTCGACGACCTTCTCCTCCGGGAGAGGCGTGAAACGGAACAGGGCGCATCTTGACTGGATTGGCTCAATTATCTTGCCAGAATAGTTGCAGCAGAGAATGAAACGACAAGTGTTAGTGTAATTCTCCATCGTTCGCCGAAGCGCGCCCTGAGCGTCCCCCGTCATATTGTCGGCCTCATCCAAGACGAGGATCTTGAAGGGAACGCTGGATAGTGAGGCCATCATGGCGAACTCTTTCACAGTAGTCCGGACCACATCTATTCCACGTTCATCGCTCGCGTTTAGTTCCTTGAATGCGTCCTGGAATCGCTCTCCGAACAGATCATGTGCTAGACATAATCCGGCGGTTGTTTTTCCGGTTCCTGGCGGGCCTGCGAACAAGCAGTGGGGCATCGTTCCCCTCTTGACGAAATCTTTGAGCCGCGAAACTATCTCCTCCTGATCCATTATGTCATCAAGCCTCTTCGGCCTGTACTTCTCAGTCCAGAGAGCGGCTTCCAATCAGATCTGACCGAACCATTTGATGTTCTCAGCCATATAGAACTGTTTCATCCACCTCTCTGAGCAAATATCGTGTGATCGATTTGCTTTTCTGTTTAGAATGGTTTTATGGAGCTCACATTTGCTTGGTAATTCCCCGGGGGCGAGTGAACTGGAAAAGGAACCGTCTATCGTAGAGATTGTCGACACTGAACTCGAAAACTCGCCTTCACGAATTACTCTCCTTCGCGAGTTTCCCGAGACCCGGATCGGGGATAGGACCTTAGGCCCATACCGAATGGGACAAGAAGTCGATCTCTCGCTCTGGATCGCTCAGCATTTAGTCGAAATGGGCTATGCTCGGTTCAAGGATGAAGAACAGCTCACTCTGAACGCTCTGTCAACTACACATTATAGACAGACCCTGCCTGCCTCAAATCAGATTCCGGAACTGCCTCGGTCATTCTACTTCCAACTTCGTCGGCTCATCAGGGGTCTCAAGAGCCTTGAAGTGAAAGACCGTACGAAAGCACGGGAGCTAGACAAGGCACTAGCCTTGGCATGGGACATTGTCAACTTGCGAGTGAAGAAGATCGCCTCCCTGGGGGCTTCTGGAGGGCAAACTACCGAGGTAACGTCCAAACTTACACTTGAGGAGAAGGCTCTGTTCGAGAAGGTTCGTCAGAACGTGGAATCTTGGAAGAAGGACATTCTTGGCAGTGAAACTACCAATTGACTTTGCTCGCACCGACGGAGACCGCTCTTCCAGAGAACGCTTTCCAGGACTTCTTCCGCTCGTACCAAGCTGACCCAGTCGGGTCCAAATATAGAAAACGTCTCGCAGAGGTGGCAGTCAACAATGGGCGGTCCCTCGTAATCGATTTCGACGACCTAATCGCATTCGACCCAGTGCTTGCACGGAATGTCGTGCAACACCCGGATGACTTCTTTGTTTACGCTAGCTCCGCGGCGACCTCTCAGATGCGTGTTGAGGATCCCGAGTACGCTGAACAGGTCGGTCGTATCATTGTGCGATTTCGTCGCCTTCCAGAAAAAAGGGCTCTCCGAAAGATTGGAGCTGAGGACCTGATGAAACTCGCGTTAGTCGAAGGGATAGTTGTCCGAACGAGCCAAGTGCGACCCATGATTGTCAAAGCAGTATTTCGTTGTCGGAAATGTGGCGAACTCTCTCGTCAGGATCAAACAGGAGATCTGTTACGCGGGCCTGGCCCAATTTGTTCAAGTTGTAAGCAGCAGAGCGGCTGGGAGTTGCTAGAAGATCAGTGCGTGTTCAAGAATACTCAGGAAGCTCGCGTCCAAGAACGCCCGGAGGATCTTCCACCTGGAATGTTGCCTAGATATCTAGACGTCAGACTGGACGACGATCTCGTTGACACGGCGCGCCCCGGCGACAGAGTGGCAATGACTTCCGTGGTGAGAGCTGAGAAACAGTACGTCGGGGAGAAAGGGAAGCTTAGAACCTTCAACCTGTACTTAGAAGCGAATTTTGTAGATGTTGTCGGGAAAGAGACTGAAATTGTTGAGATTACCCTTGAAGACGAGAAGAAGATCATCGAAGCCTCGAAACACCCTTTCGTCCATCGAAACCTCATCATGAGCCTGGCACCATCAATCTACGGCTACGATGAGATCAAAGAAGGAATACTGTACCTTCTATTTGCAGGAGTTGCAAAACGACTCCCTGACGGCGTTAACATTCGAGGTGACTTAAACTGCCTGATCGTAGGCGATCCTGGGTGTCTTATTGGAGACGAGCGAGTTGTTCTGGGTGATGGGACAATCGCCAAGATTGAGGACCTTGGTGATCATCATCTTGAGGACCTGAATATTCCCGTTCTAACGGGCGGTGGGGAGGCGGAAAAAGACATCGCGACTCGATTCCACATTTACCATAATCAGCCAACGATGGAAATTGTCACAGAATCCGGAAAGAGCATCAGAGGCACCTACAATCATCCTCTGCTTTCGGTCGAGATTGTCGAGCGAACGCAGATTCGACGCTGGAAGAGATTGGACGAGTTCAGAGTAGGAGACAGAGTTGCAGTTGTCACCGGATTCCCTTGCTACATTACCGGGCTGGTCAACACTGGTTGGCATCCTCTACCTTATACATTAGGTCCAAAGTTCCGCGGCCGCCTCCCGACGAAGGTGACTCCCGAACTTGGCGCATTCATGGGTTACCTCCTGGGCGATGGTTGGGTCCAGCGATACCAAGCTGGATTTACCGTCGCAGATGGAGAGAAGGACGTCCTCAAGATGCTTTGCGCCATGTCAATCAAACTCTTTGGCATTAGCCCCAAGGTTAGTTCCAGAAAGGGGCCCAACCGCAATGTCCAGCTCTTTGAGGGAGTAATTCACAGCCAGGACGTCGCGTACAACCTGGCCACCCTAAAAGAGAAGCGCATCCCAGATCTCATCCTGAAGTCGGGAGACAGTGTCGTCTCACCATTCCTAAGATGGCTGTACGAAGCAGACGGAACAGTCTTCTCAAGTAAGAGAGGATGCGGAGCCATCGGTCTCAAAGCGAAAAACATCGAGCTTCTGCGAGATGTCCAGATTCTTCTCTTACGATTCGGAATACACTCACGAATAATTTCAAATGCCCTTCTAATTAGAAGGGGTGAAAGCATTCTAGAATTTGCTGACAAGATTGGTTTCGCGTCGATCAAGAAACAGACTCGTCTGGCTGACTTGAGAGCGCGAGCTGCGAGGCTGAAGCGCTTTGGAAGGCAACACAGTGAACGCATTATATCCGTGTATCACCGAGAGCCCGCCGATGTGTATGACATCGAGGTTCCCCAGAGCCACAGGTTCGTCGCGAACGGAATAGTCTCTCACAATACGGCAAAGAGCCAGTTGTTGCAGTACGTTTCCAGAATTGCGCCCAGAGGCCTCTACACTTCGGGAAGAGGGACTACCGCTGCTGGACTCACTGCAGCGGTCTTGCGCGAGAAAACGGGAGGAATGGTGCTTGAAGCAGGTGCTTTGGTCCTAGCCGACAAAGGAGTCGCTTGCCTTCACCCGGATAGCGAAGTCTTTGTGGATGGGGTTCAGAGGAGGGTGGCTGATCTGTTCGACGAGGGACGTATTGAACGGGCGCTATCGGGCAGCAATCGGTTGGAATTGTCCCCTTTGCATCGGTCCGTTGCGAATCTCGATCTTGACAGACTTGCTACGAGGCAGGCAACCGCGACTCTCGTCGCCCGCAGATGGTACAGTGGGCAGATTCTTCGGGTGAGCATGGAGTCTGGAATGGAACTTCGCCTGACGCCAACTCATCCAGTTCTCGACGGGAAGACATTACGGTGGAAGCCGATAGGTGACTTCAGGCCCGGGGAGAATATTGTCGCCCTCAAGAAGCTACCGTCCTCCCAGACTCGAGTCGTGCTTCTCGACACACTTCCGGATAACTGGATTATCCAACCTCTCTCCAGCGAGAAAATGGAGCTCCGCCGTGTTCTAGAGGCAAAGCATCACTCCTTGCGAGCAATCAACAGCTACTACGGATTGAGAAGAGATGCGCTCAATGGTCGCGGGGCCCTAACGGTTAGGCAATTCAAGGCAATTCTGAAAGACACGGGGATGTACAACGCCTGGGCACAGCGCCCGTTTGCTTTCGGAAGAAAGAAGCGCACAGAACGTCTAAAGATTGGCACACTAACAGCGGCACTTGCCTACATTCTGGGGTTTGCTTATGGAGACGGATACGCGCGATCTAGTGCCAAGCATTCGGCCTTGAGAATCACGCAATCATCAGTCCACGCCGATTATATCAGGCGACTTCAGAGGGCAATGCACCAAGTGTCACACCGCCCTTGGAGTACATATCTACGCCCCGCCAAGACGACAAAGTTTGCCAAGAGTTCGGAATGCCAAGTTCTTGTCCGACATTCTAACCTCGTCGTGCACTTGTTCGAATGGTTGACGCGTAACGGACTTCAAAACCTTCTTCGTCTCGATGATGCGGCACTCGCTGGATTCATAGCTGGGGCTGTCGATGCTGACGGATGCTTCAGTATCAAGAAGAATCGGCAATACTCCATGGTCTCCTTTGATCTTCTTCTGTCTAACGATCTTGCATCAAACCGCCGCTTGCTCTGGGCCCTCCGGCGCTTCGACGTGTACGCACGCATCAAGAATCTTCAGGGCGTAATGAGCATACAGATTACCTCCAGGCGCGATGTCAGGCGGTTGATGGACCGAATAAGCCCTTATTCAGGGAAAGCGAAGAACATTCCTCCCCAGCGAACCCGAATTTCAGCTCGACACGAGGCAGTTCCCGCGTTGCCTCTTCGCGTAGCACTCTCGGGCCTGCGGCCGGTCCCAACCGAGCTACTCCGCTCCGGCGATTGGAGTACATTCCATTCATACCGCAACGGAAAGCGACAACCATACAAGGCCCCTCTCCAGCGACTCATCCGCGGGCTCCACCCCTGGTTGGACGCCTCCTCTCGAGAACGACTCCTCGCGCTCGCTGGGGACGATTATGCCCTCGAAGCAATCCGAACGGTCAATTCGGAGTTCTACACGGGCTACGTCTATGATCTTCGCGTTCCACTGGGGGAACACTTTGTCACCGAAGGCGTCCTCACTCACAACTGTATAGATGAACTGGACAAGATGAGGCCTGATGATAGGGTCGCGATTCATGAGGCTCTGGAACAGCAAACCGTCAGCGTTGCTAAAGGAGGAATTGTGGCCACCCTGAACGCTAGAGCGGCAGTTCTTGCTGCTGCGAACCCTTCCCTAGGAAGGTATGAGCCACACAGAAACATCAACGAAAACATCAATCTTCCCGTAACTATACTTTCCAGATTTGACTTGATTTTTCTCGTTAAGGATCTACCCGACCCCGATAGCGATTCTCAAATGTCGTCGCATATTCTGCAACTGCACAGAGCACGACACGGTTCAGAAGAAGCGCCATTCCAACCGGACTTTCTACGGAAATACATCAGCTTTGCCAAGAGGATAGTCCCAGTGCTGACTCCGGACGCCGTCAAGGAGCTGCAGGACTTTTACCTGAAAATGCGTGGGACCACCGGCCGAGAAGCGGCAGTGGCGATCACTCCTCGCCAATTAGAAGCCTTGGTCCGACTATCCGAGGCAAGAGCCCGAGCATTCCTTCGCGATCAAGTGACAGTGGAGGATGCGAAGAGCGCCGTAAAAATCATGACGTACGCGTTGCTAGACGTAGGAGTGGACGTAAAAACCGGCAAGATCGATATCGACACGATAATGACAGGTAGGCCCGCGACAGTGCGGGACACGCTAGGTCGGGTAATCGACATCGTACGGGAGCTTGAACGGGAAACCGGAGATGTTGATGAGAAAATCCTGATTGCTGCCATAGTGGACAAGGACAAAGTGACGGATGGGGAAGCTCGGCGGTTCGTCGGGCAGTTGATAAAAGAGGGAATGCTTTACTCCCCCAAGGAAGGACGCCTGAAGCGCACAGCGGGCTAGGTCCCTCCCATGAGCTCTGAGTACAAGTGAAGATCCAAGACCTCCCAATAGACGCCCAAGTGGCCGACTTACTATCTCGGGAGGGTCTCGTTGAGCTCTACCCGCCCCAGCAGCACGCTATCGAGGCAGGGGTTCTAGAGGGGAAGAATCTTGTTCTGGCCAGTCCTACCGCCAGCGGCAAGACGCTGGTCGCAGAACTGTGTATCTTGCAACACGTCCTCGAACATCGGGGCAAGGCAATCTACTTGGCTCCGCTCCGCGCGCTCGCGAGCGAGAAGTTCAAGGAATTCCAAAGATACTCTGCAATCAAGAAACCCAACGGGGATTACGTTAGAGCGGGGATATCCACAGGCGACTATGATAGCTCGGACCCATGGCTTGGAAGATACGACATCATCCTCTGCACTAACGAAAAAGCGGACTCTCTCTTGAGGCACAAGGCTCCTTGGATGAGCGAGCTTACCCTGGTCGTTGCGGATGAGGTTCATCTCCTAACTGAACAGAATAGGGGTCCAACCCTCGAAGTGGTCCTCACTCGACTAACCGAGATCAATCCCAACATTCAGGTCTTGGCTCTCAGTGCCACAGTTAGGAATGCCGAAGAGGTAGGGTCATGGTTGAAAGCAGGTTCGGTCACCACCGACTGGCGTCCTGTCCCTCTGAAAGAGGGAGTCTATCACGATAATCAAGTGCAGTTCCGCGATGGAGCAAGCCGAGCGATTGTGAGCGGAACTAAGACGCCGAGCCTCGACATCGCCCTCGATATAATGAGCACCGGAGGACAAGCACTGATCTTCACCGAGACGCGACGATCTGCCGTCGAGATGGGCCGCAAAGCCTCGGTGGCAGTGAAGAGCCGCTTGTCAAAACCTGAGGAGAGAGCGCTGAACACGATTGCCGATCGAATCCTGTCTACTGGAGAGAAAACTCGGCTAAGTGAGGCGCTCGCGATGCAGGTTGCGGGAGGCGCTGGTTTTCATCACGCGGGTTTAGCAGGAATTCATCGAGGAATTGTTGAGGATGCTTTTCGAGAAGGGAGGATAAAGGTCCTGGCAGCGACCCCGACGCTTTGCTTACCTGCAGGCGAGGAGATTTTTGGGAATCCGGCCCCTATTGCAATAGAGAAGCTTTCCAGGCGCGACAGAGTCTTGACTCACGGGAATGTATTCGAGC
>MNGN01000006.1 GCA_001918745.1 Crenarchaeota archaeon 13_1_40CM_3_52_17
ACCCGCCAAGCAAAAAACAACGATCTTGTTCAAAGCTGGAAACTTGCCTGGTACTCCGGAGGATCTCTTCCGTCGTGTCTTTTGGAAAAGCGACTTTCTCGCCGGCGAAGCCCACAACTTCTGGAAGGAAGTCAAGAAAGCGGAACCTAGTGGTCTACCAATCCAGGCTTGGAAAGACTGGATCTCGAAACGGGGAATGAGCGTTGGACAATTCTACAACATGATACATGGACTCGTTGGAGCAGGATTCATTGAAAAGCACGATTCCAAATGGCACATGAGTGGAGGGTTCATGCAGGAACTGGAACAGATGATGAGGGTCTATGCTTCGGAAAGCGGATACGAACCTAAAATGAAGTAGTCCTCCAATAAACTGGAGCTTAATCATCTGTCCAATAAATTGAAGATCTAACTGCGAGTCCTTAAGACGCGGCCGTGAAGATCAATTTCCCCCTTCCTAACTCTCGTAGTCGAGATAGGTTTCCCATCGGCAGCATTGAGCAAGCCGACGACGAGAATATCTAGTGGCTGGAGGCCATTTTGCTTTCTGAGCCGGTTCAACTCACGACCGCTTGCAAGTGTATTCTTGCTGACGATGAGCGCTTGTAATTTTCTACGCCTAGCAGCAGGTCCGAAGGGCTCACTAAGCTCCGTCACCCGTGCTCGCGATAACCAACGCTGGGTTTCCAAATATCTGTTCAGGTCTCGTACGCGGCTCGAAAACGACCGAACTTCGTGTTTCTTGTGAAGAGTCGTGACAAGCCGATCGCTCGTAACGCCGATCAAAACTATGTCTCCGAGCTTGAAAGCTTCAGAAAGCAATTGTCGGTGCCCGACGTGTAAGGCATCGAACGTTCCTCCGAGAGCCACAAGCTTGTATGGGCGGGCGGATCGAGACAAGTCGCGTCATTTGAGATCTTGTTTTGAAGAATAAACCTTGGTCTACCGTGGGCAATTCCTTCGGTTTTTTGGAGTCTATAGGACCGCGCCACTGTTCGTCACACGGACGAGACGAAGTCAACCAGTCCTTCACCTGACAATGATCAGTACTCTTATCCTCAAATCCGTCACCGGCCCTTAACCATTTGAAGGGAGAAACTTGGGCTCGGATTCTAGATCCCCCAAAGCACACCATCGATTCGGTTTCTCTGGTCTGGTGACGAGACAAAGAAGGGACATGGTTACTAAAGATGATATTCTTGATAGTTTGACCAGGCAAGCCGAGCTTAGGCAGAAACTCGGGGAAAATGATCAAGTGAGACTAGAAGAAATTGCCGAGATAGAAGATTTGAGCCGGTTTCAGGGGCTCAACCATGAACCTGAAGCTGCTTCGAAGACGGCAGAGAGAGGAAGGTTCGCAGATCTTGCATTCATCTTTATGCTCCTAATTGGCCTGACAGTAGCATGGCTCTATGGTTCGATCTCGAAGCCGTTTGATTTGGCGTCACTGAACGCGATCATTCAGAAATCGAGTGTCCCGTTGATTTTCGCCAACCAAGCTGAACTAGGTATTATCGCACTAGCCGCTGTTATTGGCGCTTTGTGGATTCGACAGAGAAGGCGGGTCCCAAGCCTGCGTCTACTTTCTAGCTAACTGCAGGATTCAGCGGAGTCGGAATCGCCCTAAGCGCAGACTCGCCTATCCGAGTGGCAGATTCTCTCTTCATTCTAGGTTATATCATGGAGAAGATTGGCGTCCATTTGTGCCAGAGGATTCTCAAGTGTCGGGGGAGAAACCTTCAAACCCATACCTGACCTCCCCCACACTTACCTTTTCCGTCATACTAATCGCCGTTTACTTGGCCATTGGATTCCTCGGAGGCGATCTCCTCAACCCTCCCGTGCTTCTTGCGCTAGCTCAGTGTGATGGTCCCTTACCCATCTATCCCTGGACCTTGGTGACGTCGATTTTTCTCCATGCAGGCATCATCCACATCGCTAGTAATGTTCTATTCCTACTGATCTTCGGATTCATCCTTGAAGAACAGGTCACCAAGACTCGTTGGATTGCGACGTTCTTTCTCACGGGCGTTGCGGGAAACCTAACCTTTGTTGGAGCGGATCTCGCTGGATTCTTCCTTACTGGCGTCCCTAACGTGAACTCCCTGAGCTGTGGAGTAGGTGCCTCAGGGGCAGTGTATGGCATAATGGGAGCAGCAACTGGAGTCCGAGGCGTTATCTTGATCATATTCATCGCGGGCTTGGATCTCTTCGCGGGCGGAGGTTTCTTCGCGCACATCGGAGGTCTGATCACGGGGCTCCTTCTCCGAAGGTTCTGGAACTCCGACCTGAGGAACTTCTAAGCATCAGCTTCAATGAGGAGACAATATGCGTCATTCGATCTACGTGGTAGCCCGGGGGAGATTCGAACTCCCGTCAGCAGGTTGCTCCAACCCCTCTGTTTGAGGGGATCCAGAGCCGACTAGGGACGCTTCCGTGTTTCTGGCCCGAAACGCCCATGCTATGCTAGACCACTACACCACCGGGCTACGAAGCTCTCGGTTCCGCCTTGACTAGCCATAATAGGTTTCGTTGAATTTGAACAAGGAAGAATCGAGATTGGTCTATTCGCCACCGCCCCCCAGCGGGGACATTCCAGAACAACAGTTTGCCGTCAGTCGGGATCTTCAAGAGTCACTGTTCAACCCGTTGAAGCACGATATGGAAAGGGCTTGTACGATCCCCTCCTGCCAACTTTGTCCGGTCTGGGTTGAAGGATTGATATCTGCACGGTCGGCAAGTAAATCGCTCAGAATCAGCCCTGATTTCGAATCTGGGGAGAGGCTACATGACGCCCCTAGAATCGTTCGAGGATCGGCCCAGATTTCCGGTTATTGTCCCTTTTCATCTAAGCCTGGGAATGTGCCCTGAACCGCGAGACTCGCCCTCTATCCATGCCAGACAGCAAGTATTCTCCGGGAGAGGAGGGGTATTGCGCAGAGCACCTCGTGACGCAAGAGTGGCTGAGAGGAAGAATCCGGGAACCAGGTATTTGCTTTCCCAAAAGGGGTGTTCGTAACGAATTGAAGAATTCCCGTCTTCTTGCCCTTCGATCAAAACCGGGACTGCACTCTGAATCACGAGATTCGCCTTGAAACCTCGCCAGACGGGGATCGTTCAGCCAAAAGGAGGGCACATTATCGCGCATCTCACGACGCAAAGAGCCGAAATCCCACCTGCAACCGGATGGCTCGAGATCGGCTGGAGGCGAGAGCCCGGACCGGAACCCGACCTAGCCTATATACTTGTCGAAATACTTATATTTGAAATCAAACGCGTCGCTTTCGCTTTCCGAGCTTGGACTCTTCTAAAGCGCCGTCCGAAACCGGTCCAGCAGGCGGAGACACACACGGTCTCGCGAAACCCAGGTAGAAACAATGAGCACCCCATCCCCAAGCGCACACCCGCCCAAGGTATCCGTTTGTCCCGAATGCGGGAGCCTCAATCTCATAGAAGACTTCGACCAAGGCGAGACCATTTGCCAAGACTGTGGCTTGGTTCTATCCCAGAACCTAATGAGTCGCGGGCCTGAGTGGCGCGCTTTTACCAAGGAGGAAAAGGATGAGAGAGGCCGCGTCGGAATACCAACATCCTTCTCTATTCACGACAAAGGACTCTCAACAGTTATCGACAGAGTCAACAGGGACGCGTTCGGCAGACAGCTACCCTTCGAGACGAGAATGGAAATGCTCCGTCTCCGGAAGTGGCAAATCCGGACCAGAGTACACTCATCATCCGACCGCAACCTAGCCCAGGCAATGGCCGAGCTAGACCGTCTAACAGACAGGTTGCACGTACCTGCCAACGTCAAGGAAGACTCAGCCGTCGTCTACAGAAAGGCACTCGACAACGGACTGGTCCGAGGACGCTCAATTGCTGCAATAGCAGCTGCATCCCTGTACGCAGCCTGCAGATCTAGTGAGACCCCACGAACCCTCAAAGAAGTGGCATCAGCAAGCAGAATCAAGAAGAAAGACGTCGCACGCTGCTACCGTCTCCTGCTGAGAGAGCTAGAAATGTCGATGCCGGTCGAAGACCCGATTCGTTGCATATCAAAAATCGCCAGCAGAGCCGAAATCACAATACAGACTCAACAGTCAGCGATTCAAGTACTAAAAGATGCACGAAAGAAGGGAGTGGTAGCCGGGAAGGATCCAATGGGCCTGGCTGCAGCAGCACTATACGTCGCTTGTGTCCTCCAAGGAGAGAAGAAAACTCAAAAGGAAATCGCGGAGATTGCGAACGTCACAGAGGTCACGGTGCGGAATAGGTACAAGGGTTTGAAAGACGCCCTCGGACTGATTGCTTGAACCGGGTACGCTAGCGAAGGTACTGGCGCATGCTCTGAATATTGTTGAACACGGTGGTCCATTGCGGTGATGGATTGGGTTTCGTCGTGCTGTATCCAGTCATGGATATGGAGAATTTCACCCGTGGATCCCTAGAGTAGTAATAGATAATGTCCAGCTTTCTCTTTGGATTCGCATTATAGAGACTCCTCTTCAAAGCGTTGAAAAGGTACTTGTTAAAGAACTCCAGCTCAATCGAGACAGTTATCCGCTCACTCAATCGAGAACCTTCTAACTCGCCTTATCGTATATACCGGCCATACCTATTTATCGATAGCCCCTGGAGCCGACCAAACCCCAACTAGTCCTCTGGAAAGCGCTGGAAACCCTCGGCAATACCGAGAGACTTGAAGAAGTAAGCAGACTGAGGCTCGATCCCCCCCAGACCCGGATTTGTTCCCTCCCCGCATCCCCTTGGTTACAATCCCGATTTTACCAGTAGACACAACACTAACAGAAGGAAAGAATGACCGAAAGAACGACAATAATTCTAGCGCTGGGGATGGCCTGGCTGTTCTGGTTCCTATTCTTCCTCTATCTCGGGGTCTAATCCGTCTTTTCCTAAAGGCACGCTTAAATACGCAAGTCGGCTATAGAAATCTCGTGGACGATTACAAGGGAGAACTGGGCTTCTAGAATGGCCGACGTGTGTTCCACCTGCGGCCTTCCCAAAGACATCTGTGTCTGCGGCACCATTAGCATGGAGCAGCAGACCGTAAAAGTGCGCATGGAAATGCGCAAATGGGGAAAACCTGCAACCATAGTTGAGGGCATCGACGGCAAAAGTGTGGATCTTCCAGACCTGGCAACAAAACTGAAAACCTACTGCGCCTGCGGCGGTACATCCAAGAACAATGCCATCATCCTGCAAGGAGACCACCGCGACAAGGTGAAGAAAGTTCTGGTAGGATACGGCTTTCCCGAAACCAGCATAGAGCTTCACTAAGCGGCGTAATCCATGTCTAGTCTCAAGGAAGTTCTTGGCTCACTTCGACGAGGCCCGATGGTTCTTCGCACCTGTCCCCGATGCGGTTCAACCGTCATAAGATCCCGAATGCCGCTGGAAGGATCCATGTTGCCTGCAACTTACGTGTGTAGGAGCTGCGGATATCAGGGGTTCGTCGCCTTAGAGGAGGAACGGGAAACCGATTCCTAGACCGGGTCTCGTATCAAGACACTCGAAGGACTCTTGCAATTTCTGATTCGAACACTTCCGGTCGGAACTGCTGAGCCTTAGCGGACGAGGCTGCCGAAAGCGTTTCGCGGAGCTGATCGTTTTCAGCAAGCTTCATGATCTGTTGGGCTGCAACGGACAATTTACGCCATCGGAAACCCACATCATTTGTTACAATCTCTCTAGGTCCACCACTGTCATGGACAACGGGGACGCATCCAGCAGCCATAGCCTCAACGATCGTTATCCCAAAATGCTCATTCTCAGCACAATGAACATACGCCATCGCTCTTCCAAGAAGATCCTTTGCCTTTCTTAGAGGTGAGAGAGTGAAGGAAACATTTTCTGGCGCCGTTCTTCTTAGCTGATCAAAGTACGCTGAAGTCCCATCTTGGAGACTCCCAATCGCGACAAATCTTGCTGTAGGAACCATTCGAGCCAATTCGACAAACAAGTGGAATCGCTTCTCCGGAACAATCCTTCCAACGGTTATTACCAAATTCTCTTTTGTCCGCATGCTAGCGAGTTCCGAATAGATTTCGACTGGACAGGGTGGATACACGGTTACCGAGTCGCGCCCCCATGTCCTCCGGATGAATTCACGGGTAAAATCCGAGACGCTTAGCAGGAGTCTAACCCGGCGAACGCGGTTTCGGTAATACGCGCTTGCCGGCCGATAGTACAAACGCCAGATTGGGGAGGTCGATGATTGTAGGTGAGAGAAGTATTCCGGAAAGTAACAATACTGCATGATGGGAGCACGTGTTGAGGGCACGTAACCTATGTCCTGAGTGCTCAGCACGATATCGAAAGAATTCCGCGAGACGAGACCTCGAATCCGAAACCTGTGATATGCAAGGCGCTGGTAGAGAAGAACCCGGGGCCCGAGGACAGGCTTGAAGGGAGGATAATAGGATCTGTTGACTTTTTCAAATAGCTCCTCGCAGCCATAAAAGTCCTCGAAGCTCGCTTCGTCGAACTCTTCGGTTATTAGGGTAACTTCGTGGCCGGCTTTGGTCGCCGCGAGGATTGAGTGAATCGCAACCCTTTCGCCGCCGCCCTTGACGCCTAGCCGTGGGTGAACAAGGAGTACCTTCATGGCTAACCGCAGTAATCTGAAGCCTAATCGGCGGCCGCCTAGCTATTCTTAGACCTCCACATCTCTATTGTGAGCTTCAACCCCTCCCGAAGGGTATGAGACGGCTTCCAGCCTAGTTCCTCTGAAATTTTCGAGTTGTCAAGTACTAGATATTGAGGGTCTTGTGACTTCGGCCGCTGAGGGTATCCAGGCGGATATGACCCAAAGACAATCTTTCCCTGAAACTCTGTCATTGCCGTCAACATTTTCGCCAATTCGGAGTTCGTAACTGGGTTCCCTGGCGACACGTTATAGACTTGACCGATCGCCTTGGCCGATTTGGAGGCTAGGATGTAGCTAGTAACGTGATCTTCGGCAAACATGTAGTCTCGGATTGAGGCTGGAGCTCCAACGTAGCAGGTTTCTCCTGCAAGCATTTTGGATATGAGATATTCAGTGTAGAACCCTCCCTCGCCGGTTCTTCCATAGCTATTGATAGGTCGAAGCACTGTTCCTTTTAGATGATAAACTCTGTCAGCCATCTGCACGTACTGATCAGCTGCGGATTTTGTGACGGCGTATGGGGATGCAGGATTGAGTATTGCATCTTCTCGAATAGGCTTCTTGCCAGCTTGCCAGCCGTATACTTCGGCGGTGGAAGCTGCGATGAGCCGTGCGTTGGGCGCCTCCCTCAAGATCGCATGAACTAGGTTGACCGTTCCCTCGAAGTTTGTAGCGATGTATGGATAAGGATCGTCAAAAGACAACCTGACAGGTGTGAGCGCTCCGAGATGAAAAATTATCTCTGGCTCCGAAGCATCTACAGCGGATATGATGGAGTGGAAGGTTCCAAGATCTCCTTCTATAAGATGAACCTGGGAAATTACATCTCTGATTCTACTCAGTTCTCTTTCAGATGAGTGCCTGACCAAACCGTGGACATTGTAACCGTCCTTGACTAGTCTAGAGGCTAATCTTGAGCCTATGAATCCAGTTATTCCAGTAATGAGCACATTCACTCTAATTTTCCTTCCTTTAGCGCGTCATCAGCCTCTTCAAGTTCTCTCAACGAGTTAACCGTGATGAAAGCTCCGTTATGCTTGAAGGCTTTTAGCTTATTCATATGTGCCAACTTCGGAAAAGTTGTTCTTTCAATATCGCCTTTCTGCGGCAAGTAATCCAGCACCTTCTGATCGAAAACGTAGATGCCCATCGAGCAGAAGAAATCCCTCAGAACTGGCTTCTCTACGAAACCTTCACAGAATCCTTTAGGACCGATTTCGACAAGGCCGAACGGCAACCTCGGATGCACGACCGCAATTGATGCCAAGGATCCTTCTTCCGAGTGGTTGTCGTGGAATGCACGTAGTCTTAGATCCGTAATCTGGTCGCCGTTAAGCGCGAAGAATGAGGGAGAATCTACATAGCGTGAAATCGCAAGCCGGAAGCCCTCGCTCGTTCCGCCTTCCACTGTATGAACGCTGTATCGAATATCCACTCCAAATCTTGCCCCAGTTCCGAAATATCGGATTATTTTTTCTTTCAGGTATGCAACGCCTATGACTAGGTCTGTGACCTTGTTCTGTTGGAGCCACTCGATGACCCATTCGAGAAGAGGTTTCCCACCGACCTTGACTAGTCCTTTCGGACTATCATGGGTAATCGGTCGTAGTCGCAGTCCTTCTCCACCTGAGAGGATGACGGCCGTCCTAGGAATCGTCATTTTATAAACTCAAACTTCCATCTAGTTGGGACCAAGCCGCTCAGCTTCAAAGTTCAGCTTTGGCCTGTCTGATTTGATAACTAAGGTTTCGGTCGTGAGGACTATTCGATATTTACAGCGAGCAGATAGACTATCGAGGCGACAACGGCAAAGAAGGCGAGGGGCACGTACCAAAGGAGTAGCCCGCCCGTTACCAGGACGAGGAGAGCGCCAAGATCAGCTTTGTCTTTTCTTCTCGACAGATCTACGTTCCAAACGCCGAGGGAGTAGAGGCTTACCGCGAGGACCCCCAGCACTGCCGCAACGCTGAAGAATAGAACTGAGAAGATCGAGCCGCCAATGGGTTTGTCGTTGGAGATGGTGGGAACTATGCTTGCAATAGGTCCAAGTAAGAATCTAAGGCCATAAACCAGTCCAAGGCCGAAAACGACCCAAGCCAAAGGAAGTAGAAAGAGCCGTTTCTCCAAGTGCTTTCCTGAACCGTTCGCCGACCGATATTTCATATAAACGTTAGGCCCAGCGTTTCATCGAACGAATCATGAACTTCAGCAGGTTGATTTTTAGGAGCTGGTACTATTTCCGACTTGGTTATGGAACTTATGTAGCGTTTCCGCTTGGCTTCGTTAGTACTATGATTGTGATTTATGAACTTGCTTTGAAAGATGTCCCCCAAGTCCATGATTACTTTCCCCATTTGTACATCTTTGGCATCATCGCCTTATTGATTATAGGTCCAATTAGCATCTACGCGGGACTTTACCACATGAAACGTACAGGAGCATACTCCGCGGAAGCTTCCGTGCTCACCGAATCCAATCCTTACGTCTACAGGGCTATACCTGGCAAAGAGCGCGAGGTCTTCCTCCCGTTGATGATGCTCACCGCAAAGGCACTGGCGAAAATGTTGGAGCAGCAACACTCAATGACTCTAGAGGATCAGAGAGAGTTCCAGACAGTTCTCGATAAAGCGAATACCCTGTTAGAAGGCGCCTCCATTGGGCAGTCGAAAAATGAGCCAAAGAACTAACGGAGTCATTCTTGCGATCAGATATCAGAGTCTGGACACAGCCTAGGCTGTGGGCCGAGTATACGTTCCCCAGTAACAAAGGGATAATTAGCAGTCTAGACCGGGCCGGCGACTAGAAGCAGATGAGCGAAGATCTTCCTCAAACAAAGTATGTTGTGGAAGTCACTGTTCCCGAAAAGAGCCCTGCAACTCCAAAGCAGTACGTTCAAGATCTCAAGGGCGCTGTCGGAGGCAAACAGCTGGCTAGGATGAAGAAGGAAGCTGTAGACTGTCCGGTTCTTTCTAAGACCGTCTCTTTCGCGCAGTGCTTCGCATGCCCCAACTTTATTCGGCGAGTCAAGGGGAAGGTTGACTGTAGAGGGTTTCCTCTACCCGCTTCCACTTGATACCGGTCGATTTTTACCGCCAAGGCGCTCGCGGATTGAACGAAGAAGCCCAAAAACTCATGGAAGAATTAGGTTTCTCCAGAGAAGGATGCTCAATCTACTTTTCTCTCTTGGAAAAACCTTCAGGCGAGACCATAGAGCAGATTCTGGCTCATTCGAGCTTCTCATCAAGAGAAGCTGAAAGAGCAGTTAAGGAACTTGTCGAGAAGGGGATCGTCCGGGTCAGCAGCAACAAACTCGAAGCATCCGAGCCCAAACAGTTCGTTGCTAAGATTCAAGACATGAAAAGGACAGAGATGTCACGCGACCTGGATGCCCTCAACGCCAAAAGTACACGGTTACTTTCACTTCTAGAACCGCAGTATTGGGAGCTGCGACTAGGGATCAAGCCGGAGGATCTCTTGGAACCGCTGCCGACACTTGAGGAAATGGAGATTAGGACCGTCAGAGTGATTGGGAACGCAACCAGAAGCGTTTCCATTTCCGCGGAGACCTTTGGTTGGTTCGGAAAGGTCAAGGAAGAAATCTATCGCGCGATCGAGAGGAAGGTAAGATTCCGGCTCCTCATGACTGCGAAAGATCAAGACGCAATCTCGAGAGCCCGAGAAGCAAAGGAACTAGGAATAGTTGTCCGACAACCCAGGGAAGACTGGTACCCTGTGAGAGGGACGCTGTCCGACGATAAAGAGCTCGTGTTCCTCATATGGGCCACAAATGAGAGAAGGGGCGGACGGCCGAAGTTTTTCCGGCCGCACTTTTCCAAGAACGACGGGATGATACGGGTCTTCGCCGACGCGTTTGACAAACGCTGGTCCGACGCAAGTCCACTCTAGACGGCTGACGGGAACATCGGGTCTGCGCACGCTTGCGCACGACTACACCGATCTAGGGTTGCCGTCTGTCGTTACGAGAACAGGCGGAATCGAGAGAAGGGTATAACTGACGATTTGCGAGAGGATGCGTCGCCCTCAACCACTCTTGCGTCACGAGGTGCTCTGCGCAATACCCCCTCCCCCTTTCTAGAGAAAATCTTCTGCCCGGCATTGATAATGGGCGAGTCTCGCGATTCGGGGCGCATTCCAGGCCTAGATGAAGAGGGAAAATAAGGGGAAATGTGGGCCGATCCTCGAACGATTTTTGGAACGAGTTACGGGCGTGATCCTAGATTGAAGATCTGAGCACGTTTTGGGGCGAGTTTCGATCATCATACCGCCGCTAGAACTAGGGGGCGAAATTCATTCAGTATCTCTTGGACCTGTTTCTCTGTCTTGGCTTCAGCGTAGAGCCTAAGCAAAGGCTCGGTGCCGCTGGCCCGAACCAGAACCCAACCCCGTCCCTCTAGGTCCACTCGCACACCGTCTAGGCTACTGGATATCCTACCCAGGAGCCTTGCCTTGAGCGCTTTGATAGCGGCATCCTTTGCTCCTTCCTTGCAGGGAATTTTCTCCTTCACCATGTAGAACTTGGGAAGCTCATCCAATAACTTGGAAAGAGATCTACCCGTCTCTACGATGGCATTCACAACTAGTACAGCGGCTATTGTTCCATCCCTGACGGGATGATGAGGAGCGTAGAAGATACCGCCGTTTTCCTCCCCACCCAGCAACGCACTTACTTTTACGACTGTTCTTGAGACCTCTATGCTCCCCACTTTAGTTAGGATCAGCTTGCCTCTTCTTTTGCTCGCAACTTCCGATACCACCATCGAGGTGTTGATGGGCGTTACAACCTTCGCGCCAGGATGAGTCCTCAGCAGTTCATCCTCAATGAGTGCGAGAGTCCGATCTCCCGGTTGAACTTCCCCCCTTTCATCGACGAAGATCGCCCTGTCCCCGTCCCCATCATGAGCAATTCCCAGGTCGGCCTTTTCCTCCCTAACAGTTCTCGAGAGAGCGCCTAGATTTTCGGGCCGCGGCTCCGAATTCCGACCGGGAAAATCACCATCAATTACATCGTTAACGGAGATAACACGAGCACCAAGGTCTCTCAGCAACGTCGGGGTCGTTTGGGCAGCAACTCCGTTACCCGTATCGATAACAATCTTCAGATCCCTGACTCGGTCCTTATGGACGACATGCTTCTCAACTTCATGAAGATAGGATCTTATTTCTCCCTCTCTGCTCGTTCGCTGACCTGGGGAATAAGTGGCGGGCAATTGAACTCGATGAATGAGCAGCTCCATTTTCTCTTCCTTCGCACGATCAATCTCGATCCCGTCAGAATCAACGACCTTGAATCCGTTGTATTCGGGTGGGTTGTGGCTCGCAGTAACCATCACCCCCGCTGAAGAGGAAGCTTTCCTGACCAGAAATTCCAACGCCGGAGTTGTGATCAGACCAAGATCTTCAACATGGTTCCCTCGAGCAAGTAATCCTGCTGCAACCCCCTCGAGGAGCATACGACTTGATAGCCGGCCATCTCTACCGATCAGTACTCTATGTTTAGGAAAGAGAGTTCCCAAGGCTGACCCGACGCGGAAGGCGATGACGGAGTCAATCTCCTTACCAGCGACTCCTCTAATTCCATTGGTTCCGAATAGCCGTGGTGCCTTCGCCATTTTTTCTGACCCTCCTTCTCTTCTATTCTAGCAAAGAATAACCGAGTTTGAAGCCACCATTGAGCTTCCAGGGATAGTCAGCTGTCCAGCGATTATTGAGCCACGTCTTATTTTCGATCCCTTCCCGATTACTACTCTTTCTCCAACGACCGAATCCTCGATAACTGTTCTGTCACCAATTGATGTTTCTTCAAATATTATCGAGTTCCGTACAACTGCTTCGTCGCCGACACTCACGTTGTTGCTGAGAATCGCGAGAGGGCCGACCTTCGCGCCCACTCCTATGCGCGTCCCTGCGCCCAAATACGAGGGCTGCAAAATTTCCCCTCCGTTCTGGTCAGTTGCCTCAGGGGCTTCGGCATTAGGCTCTTGCCTCTGCAAGAGTTCTCGGTTGGCTCGGACATATTCTGAAATACTTCCGATGTCGTACCAGAAGCCATCATGCATCCACGCTTGCATCCGTCCGTTCCGAATTAACTTGGGAAAAACCTCCTTCTCCAGACTGACTGGTGCGCCATCTGGAATGGAATCGATTACGCTAGGATTGAGCACGTATACCCCTGCATTCACATGACTCATAGCTGAGGGAGAAGCCGATTTTTCCTCGAACTTTTTCACAATTCCATTAGAGTCGGTCAAGACCGAGCCGAACGGGGAGGGATCAGGGACAGAGACCAACGCTATTGTTGCATCCGCCTTTGCCTCTTCGTGCATCGCAAGCATGCGTCTAATGTCGATATCGCTCACTATGTCACCGTTTGTCACGAGGAAAGGGTCACCCTTGCCGAGAAGATTGGCCGCAAGCCGAATCGGACCTGCGGTTCCTAAAGGCGTCTCCTCTACCGAATACTCGACCGTTAGCCCTGCCACACGGTTACCTACTTCGATCTTCAATCTATCCGAAAGATGATTGACTGCTAGGATTAGCTGGTCAACCCCACCGGAGCTGAGCCAGCGAGCCATCCACTCAACGAGCGGCGTCCCGACAATGGGAAATAACAACTTCGGCTTCGAGCAACTGAGCGGGCGAAGTCTTGTCGCGAAACCTCCAGCAAGTATCAAACCTCTCGAATGTATCCCCCACGACAGCGAATTTTCGATTCGCTACTCCCCTATATTGTCTTTAGAGCTGGACACAGAATAGTTTGAAACTACCGATGTTCAAGAGAGATAACCTAGAGCCGTCTGAAGGCGTGATCCTCACGGTAAAGACCGGTTTGTCATTCTCGCCCTGTCAGATTACTGGCTTCTTTAGCATACATGATACGCTGAGTGATCCCTTGAAGATCGGGTCAACTGGGGCTGGGATGAGCCTTCAACAGGGAGTGACGACTTCAGTTAGGATCAAGCGAGCGTCACAATCGAAAATAGCTATCTCATTTAACGGAAAACCACTCGCCAATCCACTCGTATCGAGAACCGTGGTTCGAGAACATCTAGAAAGATCATCAGAAACATTGAGAGTGAATGTCTCTCATAGGGGAAGCCTTCCAATGGGTTGTGGCTATGGAACAAGCGGCGCGGGAGCCCTAAGCCTGTCTCTTGCGCTTAACCAGGCACTCGGCTCCCACCTCAGCAAGATTGAGGCTGCACAAATCGCTCACAAGGCAGAGGTGAAGCACAAGACAGGCCTCGGAACCGTTACTTCTGCATTTTATGGGGGACTGGTAATACGGACCCGTGCCGGAGCTCCCGGAATCGCAGAAGTCAAAAAAGTCAACCCCTCGTCCTCACTGAGAGTTGTTTCAGGCGCGTTCGGACCGATATCAACCTCAGGCGTTCTAACCAACAGTGGACTGAGAAAGCGAATCAACTCATGCGGAAGAGGATTAGTCCCTCTTCAGGTTAAGAGTCCTGAGACTAAAACTCTCCTCAGATTGTCGAAAAGGTTTGCAGATTGCCTCGGATTATTCTCCCCGCGACTGCGTGGAGCCCTTGCAAAGATGGAACGAAAACAGATAGTATCTAGTATGATGATGATTGGAGAGTCGCTCTTCACCGTAGTTCAAAGAGATCTGGTCTCTGAAGCCAAGGCAAGCATCAAGTCAGCGGGCCTCATTCCAGTAGTAAGCAAAATCTCTCGCCAAGGAGCGGTAGTGTTTTGAAAATATCACCTAACCATCCACGCTTTAGATCCCTCGGGACCAGGGAAAGACTGGTCCGAGGATTTCAAAACGGAATCGTAGCTCCGCAAGGCTTGATCGCCCACGGCCGTGGAGAGGCATTTGATTACATGCTCGGTGAGACCACACCAAAATCCTCTAGACTTGCGACCAAGGCTGCCGTCGCACTCCTATTGAGAGCAAGAAACCCAGTCATATCGATCAACGGCAACACGGCCGCTTTAGTACCGCGAGACATAGTCAGACTTGCACGTTCAGTACCGGCTGGACTTGAGGTAAATCTGTTTCACAGAAGCCTCGCGCGAGAGAGAAGAATTGCTTCTTTGCTCAAGCGCAACGGAGCAGAACTAGTACATGGAGTGGACGAAAGGGCCAGAGTTAGGATCCGAGGAGTAGCCAGCCCAAGGCGTGACGTCGATGCTCAGGGGATTGGGGACGCTGACGTTGTATTAATCCCGCTTGAAGATGGTGATCGAGCGGAAGCACTTACAAACGCCGGCAAGGCCGTGATAGCCATAGACCTCAACCCTATGTCGCGAACCTCCCGAGCCGCCGCCGTCACCATTGTCGATAATATTATCCGAGCTATTCCGGAATTGCTCCAAATCACTCTGACAATGAAACCTCTTTCGATGTCTAGATTAGGCGCCATAGCTTCAAAGTTTGACAATGAGACGAATCTTGCGAGAGCGATGAAAGACATGATCCACTACATGCAAGGATGGGCCGAGACTTGAGCGAAAATTCTAACACAGAGAAAAAAAAGGTAACTATTGCGGACTTCTCGAAAATGAAGGCTGAGGGACGGCGTATCGTGATGGTAACATCGTATGACTACCCCACATCGATTATCGCGGACGACGTCGGAGTTGACTCGATCCTTGTCGGAGACTCTTACGGGATGGTGGTTCTGGGTTACGACACGACCATTCCTGTAACAGTAGAAGAACTTCTTCCAGTATGTCAAGCAGTCAAAAGAGGCGCGAGCCATTCACTGTTGATCGGCGACATGCCGTTCCTAAGTTTCCAAATCTCTGAAGAGGATGCCATAGGAAACGCTGGACGCTTCATCAAAGAAGGAAGAATGGAAGCTGTCAAGATCGAAGGGGGAAAGGACATGGCACACATCGCGAAAGCCGTTGCGAACACAGGCATACCCGTGCTCGGACACATTGGCCTCACGCCGCAGACTGCAACCCTTCACGGAGGGTATAGAATTCAGGGCAAGAACGCTCACTCTGGCAAGGAACTCATTGAAGATGCCAAGTCGTTGGAGGCCGCAGGAGTGTTCGGGATCGTTCTTGAAATGATAACAGAAGAAGTTGCAAGAGTCATCACGCAAACCGTCTCAGTCCCCACGATTGGCATTGGTTCGGGGAGATACTGCGATGGTCAAATCCTGGTCTTACACGACATTCTGGGGCTCTATCCTAGGTTTGTGCCAAAATTCGCAAAGCGATACACAGACCTTGCCTCGACAATAAAGGGAGCCATCGGGGAATACACATCTGAGGTCCGTCACGGCACCTTTCCCGAGGAGAAACACGTCTTCAAAATGGACGACGCGGAACGAAGTAAACTCGATTTACGTCAGAAGTCCTGAAAACTTGCGCTTCAGCATTGTAGGTGCAGGCGCCATTGGCTGTCTCTTCGGCGCAAGATTGATGATGGCATCCCATGAAGTCACACTCGTACATCGGGACCCGATTGTTGTCCGAGCATTAAAGAAAAATGGGATTAGACTCCAAGACCTCGACGGAACTCTCACCAAGGTTCGTGTGGCCATTCGAAAGGGTCCAACAAGGCTTCCTGGAACCGAGGTTCTCATTGTTGCAGTGAAAGCATACGATACTAGAGCAGTGGCGGCAAGTTATCGTGGAATGATACATCCTGAGACGATCGTTGTGAGTCTTCAAAACGGTCTTGGCAACGTTGAGACCTTACGATCTGGGTTTAGAAACGAGATTCTTGCAGCATCAACCACCGAAGGGGCCTTATCGCTGGGCCAAGGCTACGTGGTGCATACGGGAAGGGGAGTGACGCTCATTGGGGACGCGCGAGGCGCAAGCTCAGACGCATCCTCTCGCGTCAAGATGGCGTTCGATAGAGCAGGATTAAAGGCGGAGACTAGGTCCAACATTCATGGGGTTCTGTGGACAAAAGCCATAGTCAACGCAGCAATAAACCCGCTTTCAAGTTTGACCAGATTGTCTAATGGAGCGATAATCAAGAACCGAGGGATCCGAGACATCGCCCATAGCGCGATGAACGAGGGAATATCGGTTAGCCACGCAATGCACATCAAACTTGTCGGAGATCCGCGAAAACTCTGGCAGAGGATCTTGTCGTCAACAAGGGCCAACAAGTCTTCGATGCTCCAAGATATTGAACGAGGCAAGATGAGTGAGATCAGGCAACTAAATGGGGCGATTCTCTCCTACGGAAGAAAGACACGGGTCAAGACCCCTGTAAATGGGATCTTGACAAAACTGGTGTTGGGACTAGAGGAATCGTCGAAGACCACAAAGTCAAAAGTCTTAAGCGGCTTTCCGGTGCGAACTAATCGTTAATTTCTACAAGCGGTTCTCATCTTGCCGGATTTCAAGGCCGTGTCACATACGCGAATCGCTTCTATCGCGTCCTTCCCGGAAGGGATGGGGTCCAGGTCGTCACTCACGACCTTCATGAAGTATTCAAGTTCCAACCTTAGCGGTTCGTCGTACCGAATGTACGGTTTGGTCATCATTTTCGAGTTTTCAACTGTAATCTCTTGCGTCATGTAATCTAGGTTGATTGTTGCCTCGCTCCCAGTAATTATCAAAGTGCGAACTTTGCGAGGTGTCAACCAGTTTGCATCCAAGAACCCAGTAACTCCGCGACTGAATCGCAACATGATCTCGGCGTAGTCTTCAAAGGAATGCTTCAAGGACCCGGTCTGGGCGTAGACTACCGAGACGTTGTCCTCTAGGAGAAACCGCATAATGTCAATATCGTGGATCGCTGTATCCTTGATTACTCCAACGTCTCCTATCCTGATCGGCCAACGCGCGACACGTCGCCCAGTAGCGATGATGACCTGCCCTGCGGCTTTTTGAGTTAGTAGCTTTTTGACAAATCGAACTCCTGGGTTGAAGCGTTCAATAAATCCGACCATAAGTTTCAAGCCTGCTTTTGAGCTGAGTGCGACGAGTTTGCGAGCTTGTTCCTGATTCCCAGTCATTGGTTTTTCCACCAAAAGGTTCTTTCCCGCTTCCAGAATCCTCGTACCGACTTGGAAGTGTGTGTGGGTAGGTGTTGCGACCGTCACGGCCTCTATTTCGGGAATGCGAAGAAACTCACGTGTGTCAGTATACCAGGGGACCGAATATTTCGAGCCAACCTGTCTTGCTCGCTCGCGATTAGAGTCGCAAATTCCGAGAAGATTGCATTTGGGATTTTGGCGGAGGACTCGTACTTGATTCTCGCCCCAGAATCCGGTTCCTATGACGCCGGCGCCGACACGTTTCAAGTCCTCGAACTGCCTCTTCCAATAGAAGTATAGAAGAGGCCCGCTTTCTCCACATTTGAAGCTTCCAGAACCCTTGACAGATCGCATATCGCCCCCGGACGGCTCATCTCCGAAGCCAACTTTTGCGGACTTATCTCTGCAAAGTCCGACCTGTCTAATGCTACTAGAGCGCAGCTAGTCCTCGATGCAGCTCTCAACGGCGAGTTCTCAACTCTAACCCCGTCGCCTAGGACGCCAGCTTCGAACCATCGATTGTCCCTGCCAGGGTACACTGAAATTATTGCGCCTCTCCTTTCAAGCGTCCGAATAATTTGTGGAGGACTAGGTTTCGAATCTCGGGGGGAATCCAGCCCACTGAAACCCAAGATTGCAATTCTAGAATGCCGAAAGCGCTTTCCGCAAAGAGACAGTGCACTCTTCACCAATTCCAGAACCTTTTGCTCACCTGCCTCGTTGATTCGACGGGCCGCCCGGACCACGCTCAGGTTTCCTCGGCTACTCGAACTGCCAATGGCGATGTTGCTCGCAATTGCGTCTCTAACTGCGAAAGTGCTGGGCATCCCTAGGTTGTCAGTTCCGGATTGCCTGCTGAGATCGAGTGCCTCAGAATAGTCCACGTCATCAGCCTCGCATAGGCTTGCTAGCTCGAACTCCAAAGCTCGCAATACATCTCTATAGACTGGCCCAAACAGGCCAGCCGCCTCAACGGCGCTGAGTTTTGAGCTCGTACTAATGGACGGGAATACGCCAAGAAAAATCTCCTGAGCCAACGAGAGTGCACCTGTCCCTATTCCTGCGATGAGTTTCGGCTTTTCCCTAAATTTCTGGAGGGTCTCTCCGTTCCAAAACAAGGGCACATAACTTAATTGAACATCTCTACCGACAGTGTGGCCGCTGTGTTTCTCGATAGTTTGCCGAAGAGTTGTACTTGTGAAGTTTGGTCGGCATAACCCGGTAAAAGTGAGGCTTGTCTCACGAGAGATAAACTTGCAAATGGCGCGAGTAGTTCTTTCGAGCTCACTAGACTCACTTTGACTCACTGCGTGTCCGGTTAAGACAATAATCGAGGGTGGGTTGGCAGAGAGCGCTTCTACTCCTGGCAGGAGAGTGATAGTTCCTGATCTCCGGTGAACTCCTAGCAACCATCTCGCTTCGCTTAGCCCGCCGGTTTCGGTTCTTCTCGTCTTGGCTTCATCGAAATGCCCTACGAGGTAGTTTGGATGGCCTGCCTCCGCAAACAAGGCTGAAAGTAAGAGTGCTTCTGGTTCGTTGCCTATGATAGCAATCTTGGATTCGGAAAATTTATTGCTCGTTCGAAACCACCAAAATCTTGCGGAAACCGCCGATTGTCGCATTAGCGGGTTAACCAATTGATACGAATCCATTACAATATCGGGAGGCTGACATGGAGAAGTTGCCATCACCACGAGATGGCGTCAATAGCCAGTTAACACGAATGACGCCAGCCTTCCTCACGGAAATTATTAGATGGTCAAAATATTTGCATCTTTTATCTACTTGTCGTTTGCCCGAAGTGTTGCCCGGAAAAAAGACTATGAAGGTCTGGATTGAGGTTCTAACACCGAAACAGGCGCTCTTCTTCGAGCCTTTGTGCCGCACGCTAAAGCGGGAAGGACATGAGGCGTTGATCACGACCCGTGTCTACCGCGAAGCTGAACAAACTCTCAAGTTGAAGAAACTGCGATTCTCGGTGGTTGGAAGCCACGGTGGAGGTACCGCCTTCGGAAAACTTACTGCGAGCGCCGAGAGAATTACGCAGCTCGCGAACCTGATTCAAAGATGGAAGCCTAACGTGGCTGTCTCCTTCTCATCAGTCGAGGCATCTCGGGTGGCATTCGGCCTTGGGATACCACACGTTGCCGCAAATGACTCGCCGCACTCTTGGATGGTAGCTAGGTTGACGATACCTCTGACAACGTTCCTATGCTGTCCGTGGATCATCGGTCGCTCCGTTTGGAAAGAGTTCGGCGGACCCCTACGGAGGGTCATTCTTTACAGAGCTCTCGACCCTGCGGCTTGGCTCAAACGTCATCGTCCAAACCATGACGTTCTAAGACAATTGAAGCTGAAAAAGGAGCAACCGATTGTTGTTTTCCGGACGGAGGAAGCATTTGCCTCCTATCTTATGGGGAAAGCCAGCGACAAGGAACCTGTGGTGGGACCTATCATAGAGGAGCTGTTGAGGCGGGGATTAGATTGCCAAGTAGTCGTCTCGACAAGGTACGGAATGCAAGCGCCCGTGATGAGGAAGCGCTTTGGCGAAAGGGTTACTGTGGTTGACAGGATAATTGATGCGACTAGCCTGCTTTCGTATTCGTCGGCCTTTGTTGGATCGGGGGGCACCATGACTGTGGAGGCGGCCCTCCTTGGCATCCCGTCAATTTCCTGCTTTCCGGGGCCTAAGCCGCTTTACATTCGGTATCTAGAACGGCTTGGTCTAGTCGAAACAATTAGGTCGCCTCAGGAAATCTCGACTAGGGTTCATAGGGTGCTAACCGACCCGGAGGCGTTTGAAGGCCAGTCAAGGAGCGGAAAACAACTTCTCGCCAAGATGGAAGACCCAGTCGCCAAGATTCTTAGCACGATAAAGCTAGCAGGCAAGGAGAGGACACATTGAACGAAAATGCAGCTATCTCGCTAGATAAGATCAGGTCGAAGACGGCGAAAGTGTGCGTTGTTGGTATGGGTTATGTCGGTGTTCCACTCGCAGTCGCTTCCGCCCAAGCGGGCTTTCGTGTAATCGGTGTCGATGTAGAAAAAGACAAGGTATCCATGATCAACAAGGGCATATGCTATGTCGAAGACGCTTACAGCGAAAAACATCTGCCCGAACTTGTCAGGACTGGATCGATCAGTGCCACAGAGAGCCTCTCTGAAGGGGCCAAAGAATCCGATATCGTGATTGTGTGTGTACCAACTCCTCTCGGCGATAAAGGCGAGCCGGACCTTTCGTTTCTCCGATCCGTCGCAAGGAACTTGTCGAAGAGTCTCTTCGGATTCAAGCTCGTCATCGTTGAAAGCACCAGTTTTCCGGGGACTACGACAGATATTTTCCAACCCCTACTGGAACGAAGCGGAAGGAAACCTGGTAGAGATTTCGCTCTCGTCTATTCCCCAGAACGAATAGACTATGGTAATGCGAAGTTCGGGGTTAGAAACATTCCAAAGGTGGTGGGCGGAATTAACGACGAGTCAACAGAGCTTGGCGCTGAATTCTACAAGGCAATATTGGACGCCCCTGTTGTCACGGTTGGAAGCCCTTCGGTGGCCGAGGCCACAAAGATGCTTGAGAACATATTCCGCTACGTGAACATCGCCTTGGTAAACGAGCTGGCGGTCCTGCATGAAACCTTGGGCGTCGACTTTATCGAGGCGATTAACGCGGCGGCGACGAAACCATTTGGGTTCATGCCACACTACCCAGGTCCGGGAGTCGGAGGTCACTGCATTCCGAAAGACCCATTCTATCTCGTCTTCAAAGCAAAACAGGCCGGATTCGCCCTGCGCTTGGTCTCCGCATCTAAAGCTGTTAACAAAATGATGCCCGTCCACACAATTGAACGGTTGGCCACCGCGCTCAAAACAAGCAAAAAGAGTTTACCAAACGCCACGGTGGTGGTCTGGGGCCTTGCCTACAAGGGCGATGTCAAAGATACTCGAAGAAGCGTGAGCTTTGAGCTCCTTAAGCTGCTCAAGCAATCCCGAGCAAGGACTAGGGTCTTTGACCCTTACGTTCCGCGCGTGACTGTAGGAGGGAAAGTGTACGAATCAACTATATCAGAAACCGAGTCTGTTCGAGACGCCGACGCACTCATCATAGCAACGGCGCATAACGCGTTTCGAGGTGTCGACCTTTTGAAAATAAAGGGTCTTATGAGCGATCGTCCGATTCTCTACGATACAAGAAACATTCGGACGCGGAAGGAGTGCGAGGAAGTAGGATTCACTTACCTAGCGACTGGACGCCCGTAGAGTCTTGATATGGGGTCGAACGCGAATCAAACTGTGAACTAAGATCGTGTTCTCGCGCCGATAGTTACCCTTATCCGGGGAAGCTTGCTCCAGGCATGCAAGGTAACTGCGTTGAAGAGACGATTGATGGATATCCTCGCTTGTCCAATCGACAAGCACTATCCGCTTGATCTGCACGTCTTCGAGGAGAGAGATGAGATCGTTGAAGGGCTATTAGTGTGTTCAGAATGTGGACGCTGGTATCCGATTATGGATGAGATACCACAACTACTTCCAGACGACTTGCGAGAGCAGAGGGACGAACTATCATGGCTAACCAAATGGAAAGCCAACATACCACCTCAGGTGCTGAAGGAAGGAAAACCCTTCAACCTTCAATTGTCACGCTGAAGAAACCGATTCTGTCCTTATCGGGACTTCCGGGACATCGTACCAACGTTTCTTCTCCCCCACTTTGTCACGTAACTTCCACTTGAACGATTTGTGAACTGTCTCAATCTCTTGAAGGAGCTTGTTGATTCTGCTTTCGAGAATCTGTTTAGCTTCGGGTTCCAGTTCGTATTTCGGAAGGAAGTTGAGAACTTTCCCCAATGTCAGCGAGATGGTCTTGCACAATCCCCAATCCTCTGAACACAGACGCGAGACATAGCCGGCATCAATTACTTCTCTATTCCCGGCCGCGGCTTGATTGGTTACATCATGGTCCTTGAGAATCGCGATTAGGTCTCGGATATCCTTCTCATTAATTTCTACAACCTGGAGTTTCGTCAGCAGCAAGTCGGAGATGGGTATGGTATACTCGTCGAGGGAGAGGCGTTCGCCGAGATGAAGAGTATGGCACATCCTAAAAACTTCCAGGAAAATATCCACGACCCTCTGATTCTTCGCGTCTTCAAAGATCAACCTAGTGGCGCCATGCAGAGCGTTGAACCTTTGGTTAGGCTCATAGCCCAGATCCAAGAATAGTTTCCTAATTTCCCGACCTTGCTTTCCTCTGCCAAAGAAATCTAGGTCAGGGTATGATCTCTGAAGCGATCTATGAGTTGCACTTGGACAATGATACATTACAGCAACTCCGCCGAAAAGCCGAAGAACGATCCCCCTCTCCGTTGCTTCATCCAATATTCGTTTCGCTTCGTCAGATATTGCGGATTGCATGAGTCTGTAGCTTCTTCCACCAATGCGAGAAAAGTCCCGGTTCGTACTTAAATTTCGTATAACCCGAGATGCTACCCAAGCAATTACCCTAGAGGATTTAAAGGATTAGAGTCTCTCCCTCTCTCAAGTTTGCCTAAGACCAGAATTATCTTCTCCTCAGACTTCCACGGAAGCGACGTGGTTTGGAGAAAGTTCCTGAACTCTGCCTCGATGTTCAACGCGAATGTCTTGTTGATGGGGGGAGATATGACCAGTAAGGTGATGGTTCCCATCGTACGTGAACCTGAAGGAGGTTACACCGCTAACTTTCTGGGCAAACAGGTGAAGATTTCGGAAGAGGGCCTTCCCGACCTCAAAAAGCAAATTCGCCAGCATTGTTACCTCCCTTATGTTTGCTCCAAGGCCGAGGTCGAAAAACTAAGCCAGGATCAGGAGTACGTCGAGAAGGTCTTCCAGGACTTAGAGGTAGAGATGGTGAAAGACTGGCTGTCTTTAATACCAAAAAAAGCCCCCGATGCAAAAGTAATCATACACCCAGGGAACGACGATAAGTTCGTTCTTGACGACGTTCTAAAGAGTTCCCCGAACGTAGTTTTTGCAGAGGAGTCAGTAGTCTACTTGGATGATCGTCATGAGGCAGCATGCGTTGGCTGGTCGAACCCCACCCCATGGCATAGCCCTCGGGAGTGCACGGAAGAACAACTTCTGGCAAAGCTTGAAACGACCATTTCCCGCCTCCAATCAATCGCGACAGCTTGCTTTTGCTTTCACGTCCCTCCGTACAACTCCACTATTGATATGGCACCTAAACTTGATGAGAATCTCAGGCCGGTCTATGAGGGGGGAAGACCGGCTATTATCCCGGTTGGTTCTACATCAGTGAGGAAAGTCATCGAGAAATATCAGCCTCTTTTGGGATTGCACGGTCACATTCACGAAAGCCCGGGACTGGTAAAGATAGGTAGGACTCAGTGTGTCAACCCTGGGAGTGAGTATTCAGAAGGGATATTGAAGGCGTATATCGTCGAACTAGAGGGTGGAAAGGCTAGCAGGCTTCAACGACTGGAAGGTTAGACTCTCTCGTCCTTCTTCCGCTGATCATAGTTTGCACATAGTCTCTGAATTCTTGAGGCCGTGCGTTGGTACGCGATATGGGAAGATCTTGGAAATCTCCATTAGGTGTCTTGTAAAGCCTCAGATCTGGCCGACCGTACTGGTCCAGATGAATTGAAACCAGCCTGTAATTCCTCCAGTTATCGTGGAGAAGTATTTTTCCTCCTTTGAAAACTTGAAAGGACTCTTCATCGAATGTTATCTCAACATTGCTGCGTTTCATATAGATGATCTTACCGATTCCAAAGCCTATCGGAAATGAAGCGCTTAGAAGAATGAGTTTGAATGGGGTCGTCGATAGGCCGGAGCTTGCTAGAATGACGTTGATGGAAATTGCTACGAGGAGAACAAATGGCGAGCTGTAGGCCGCTAGAACGGACAACTGCGTTCTAGTTAGCTTTGTCGTGTACGATCCTCTCCATCAACTTGTTCAGCCCAAGCTGTTTGCGAATACTTCGACCAATCTGGTTGGCACTAACCACTACTTGACCGGTCGCCGTACTTGCAAGCGAAAGTCCCAGCTCCTGTCTGTCGTACCTGGAGACTAGAGATACGCCCCAAGCGGGCACCTCGGAGTCGAGGAAAGCAATCAACCATGCCCATTTCAGTTCCTCCTGTCCAACATGATAGAGGGCGTCGTCAATCGCTTTTCTCAGTTTTTCGGATGTCATGCGTGAGCGAACTGACTCAGAAGAGATACAGAGCAAAGCGACGTGATAGTCCGGAAGAGCGGACCAAGCAAAAAATCGGGACATCAGAAACCCACGATTCCTCGTTCCGCCCCTCACGTACAAATCAAAGGTTGTCTCTCGGATCCTGAAACCTCTGAAAAACTCACGGAGGTCAGCAACCCATCTCGCGCGGCCTCCGATTAGCCAGCGCTCGAGAAGTTCTACCGTATCCCTTGTCTTCGAGACTGTTGCCATTGCGACCTCAAAAGAGACCGCTGAAGATAAGGGTAGTGAATCGACCTACTCTGGAGGTATCTGGGCGAATATCGTTGCGTAGTTCGCTTTGGAGACTTGCTTGTAGTAGAGGTAAATCAATGCTCCGGCAAGTGCAATTATTATGGTGAACCAAAGAGCCCAAAGATCGACGAGCGGATTGGTCACTTGTCTCCCGATCTGAAGAAGATCGAAATCGCCAGCAGGAGCAGGTGCGAATAGCAAGAAGCCATCTATGACGAGATTTGCGACGAATCCCGCCGCCCCTAGCAGTATCATCCCGCCCTTGCCACCTGGCTTGTATGGGGCCGTGTCAAAGATATGCCGTTTGCTAGCCATAATCGGTAGGAAGAGCAGCGACAGTGTGAATAGTGTGAAGAACGTTGCATCGAAGAGGTCGGTAAGTTCGACTCCTCCGCTACTTCCAAGTGCCGCTGAAAGAAACGCGTTCGATCCTGCGTTAAGGCTTCCACCTCCATCGAACAGCCCTGATTCAGAAAAGCACCCAAGGAGTGCGACTACCCCGGTCACAAAGACAGCGTTAATGGGGGAGTGGAATCGATCATTGACGTTGGCTAAGGGTGCAGGCAGCACTCTGTCAAAAGACATTGCAAAAAGGATCCTTGACGCAGTCAGAATGAACGGAGGAATATCGTTCGCAATCCAGAAAACTCCGAAAATGACCAGAATCCAGTTGGCGGAACCGAGATTTATTCCGCTGGCACTAAGACCTGCAAGTGTCGTCGTCCACAGCTTAGCTGTGGGCAGATTCGCAGCGCTAAGCGAGACACCCGTGACGCCATTATACGACAGGTAACTCCATGCTGACAACAATGAGAATTCTTGCCCATTGCCCGAGCAGGGACCAACCGTGACTGTGTTACCAACAACGCAACGAACAGCTATTCCCTTCAATGCACTTGAAGCAACCAAAGATACGCTCACGTACAGAGCGATAATAATGATCGAGGCTATCAGAAGTGTTCTTGGGAGCGACCTGTTGGCTTCTTTTATTTCTCCGGCAACGAAGGTTGAGGCGGCATACCCAATATAGGCGAAATATGCGCCGACGATTGCAATTGCAACCGCTCCCCAGTAGCCTCCTGCTGCTACGTGATTCTGAATCACTCCTGACCCTAGGAGAGTTGAGTTGGTCGCGGCGGCGACGTAGTTATCCGGAGTCGCAGGAAGACCGGATGGAAGCTTCAAGAGATTGGCCATGCCAGTTGTGATAGCTGTGCTACTTGCTTGACTGAGCAAGCCAAACACGTAGAAAGTGAGAACAGCAGGGATCCAAAACATTACCTGAAGTAATAGCCCTGTTAGCTTTACACCGAACACTCCAATTACTGTAAAAATTATCACGAGAACCAGCCCAACGGCAAACAAGAACCAGTCACCGGAAATTCCGCCGGGTGGGGCGAATGACGATCCGAAAGCGATTGGTCCCATTATGAAGTAGATTCCTTCGAAGACCGCTACAGCTATGATTCCAAACGACCACGAGATACTGAAGAATTCCAGCCAAGCTCCAACAAAACCCCAAATCGGTCCAAGGATTCGTGATATGACCACGTATCCCCCACCCGACCTCGGCATTGCCGCGGATAGCACAGCAATAGCGACGACTGATAATAGAATCGCAATCCCCCCGATAATGAAAGCCATTACCATTGGATGAATACCGGCCAGCCACTGGTTTTCGGGGAGAGGAGCTAGGCCGGTGAATTGGAAAACTCGCTTTTGCCATCCGAGGCCGACGGTATTTGCGATAACAATGATAATTGCGGTTAGCGCGCCAATTTCCCTTACAAGACCCGTCGCTTTTCGGACGAATAATTTCTCTTCGGCCAAGGTATCTCGTTAGAAGGGCTGATTTGCGCCCCATTGTTAATTTAAGGCTTTGCAATGGCTTCCAAAATAGCTTCCGGGGAAGATTATGACAAAATCATGTCATAATCTAGACAGGCATTTGGACTCGGCCAAATGCCAACCCCTACCCATCATTGACTTCGATTTGCGCAAAGAGAAGATGTTACGATTCGAGATCCCCTGGCTACTTGGCTCCCACGATTGAACTAACTAAGCGATTTGTACCTCAGAAATCCTCTTAGCTTCCAGTAGGAAAACCCGGGTTCTCCTTGAGTGACAAAATCGACGAAAATGTCCGACGAAGAGAAGTTCGGTACGATAGAGAACGCCGCGTGAGAATAAAGTGGAGCGAGGATACAGAATCGCTCGAGGAAGTCTTCGACCGGCGAACAATCATGACAGTTCTCAAAATGTTGAACACTGGTATCTTGAAAGAACTCCACGGCGCAATGAAATCGGGGAAGGAGAGCAAGATCTACCACGGGATAGACCCTAAGGGCGAAGAAGTGGCGGTGAAGATTTTCCTAACCACCTCAAACATATTCCGACACGGCCGATTGAAGTACATCCTTGGAGACCCTCGGTTCAAAGATATTCCGCATGATACGGCATCACTTGTAGATCAATGGGCATCGAAGGAATACAAGAATCTCGAACTGGCAGACCACGCAGGAATATCAGTTCCGAAACCAATCCATGTCGAGAAGAATGTTCTGATTCTCGGATTCATCGGGAAAGATGGGGTCCCTGCTCCAGTCCTTAGAGAAGTGCGGCTTCAGGCGGCAGCGGATTGGTACAAGAAAATCATCGAGTTGATCAAGCAACTATACGACAAGGCGAAACTCGTTCATGGCGATCTAAGTGAGTACAACATAATGATTCCCAACGGATACCCCGTCATCATCGACTTCGGGCAAGCAGTAACTACGGAGCACCCGGAGGCACGAGCCTTCCTCAAAAGGGATATCGAGAACATCAATCATTATTTTGCTGGCCTCAACGTCAGAACTCAATCTCCAGCGAGGATCATAGGAGATCGATAGCAATTGGCAGAGACAAGGCTGACCTCCGTGATACCGAAGGATAGAGTCGGCGTGCTCGTGGGTCCAGGAGGCACCGTGAAGTCAACGATCGAAGAAAAGCTGTTCGTTGATCTCAGGATAGACAGTCCTTCCGGGACGGTGGAGATTGGAGTGAAGCCTGACGCTCCCGATCCGTCGGGAGCCCTGCAAGCCAAAGATATCGTTCGCGCCATTGGGAGAGGTTTTTCCCCCGAGCGAGCGTTCAGGCTCTTCAGCGAGGACAATACATTGGACATTATCGATCTTCACGACTTCTTCGGGAAGAACGAGGCCGAGATTCGAAGGGTTGACGGCAGAATCATCGGCAGAGAAGGCAAGACCAGAAGGATTCTCGAAGAACTGACTGGAACCGCCATATCCGTTAGCGGCCATACAGTGTCGATAATTGGCGGCTACGAAGCAGTCACCATGGCAAAGGATGCGCTAGAGAAACTGATCAAAGGCCGACAGCACGGGACAGTTTACAAGTTCCTGAGACGAAGACGACAGGAAATCAAGAAGGAGAAAGCTTTAGGACTCTGGGAAGGCCAAGTACCCACAGCAAAGAAGCCATGATCAACGCGGACCTCACGGACTGGGCCCCATGACAGTGGCCGAGGTCTTCCAAGAAATTAGCGCCGCCGACTTCTTCTATCGCAACCGAGACATCGCAGGATTCACAAGCCCTTCAAGATCAATATACTCGACGATTCGCGAACTTGTGGAAAACTCACTAGACGCATGCGAGACAGGCGGAATTCCACCTGACATCTACGTACGTTTGTCCCATGAGTCCGGTCCTCTGGACGGTCCCGGCACTTACGTAGTTAGGGTTGAGGACAACGGTATAGGAATCCCATCAAACGTAATCCCATCCGCTTTCGGTCAAGTTCTCTACGGGTCGAAATACAAACTCCGACAGACGAGAGGCACCTTTGGCCTTGGCGGGAAAATGGCCCTTCTCTATGGACAAATCACCACGCATTCTGAGGCTGCCATCACCTCTAGCACAGGATCGAAATCTCGGATAGCTGAGGTAATTCTCCGGATTGATATCCAACAGAACAAGCCCGTCATTATCAAAAATAAGACTCGGACTAACAAGCCTCACTGGCAGGGCACAATCATCGAGTTCAAGACAGAAGCCGACTACTCACGGGCAATGCCCAGGATTCTCGAATACTTCAAGCAGACAGCGATCATCGTTCCATATGCGAACATCACATTCGTAGACCCCAGAGGTAGACTCTACAAGTTTCTGCGTGGCACGACAAAGGTACCACCGGCACCCACTGAAACCTCTCCTCACCCTCATGGAGTCGATGTTGAAACTGTGCAGCGAATGCTGAAGCTGACAAATGCTAAGAGCGTACAGGAGTTCATGCGAAAGAACTTCCAGAGAATAGGAGAGACCACAGCCCGCAAATTCCTCCAGTTCGCAAGCCTTGGACAAAAGAAGAATCCTAGAAACCTGTCCGCACAAGACATGGTAAAGCTGGTCAACGCGATGAAGAACTACGAGGGCTTTCTCTCTCCAGATCCCACCTGCCTCTCGCCTCTCGGCGAAGACCTGATGGAGACAGGAATAAAGAAGGAACTTGGA
>MNGN01000044.1 GCA_001918745.1 Crenarchaeota archaeon 13_1_40CM_3_52_17
CCACGAGCATACGCTTACTGAGCTATACTCGGACGATTCTGAGGGAATGCCTCGGAATAAAAGCGACGCTCGTGTACAAAGGCAAGCCCAGACCCAGTGTGTTCAAGAACAAGTTGTTCCGATCGAAAAAACGGGTCTTTGACCTTAGGATATCGCGCTTTGGTGACGTGAAACGACTCACCCGGGTTGTTGGTTTCGAATTGGCTCGGAAACAAGAGAAGCTTGATGCCGCAATTGCCGTCGGTGACAAGTTTGGTTCCGGTCAGGATGCGGTGAAAGAGTGGACCCGTCGCCGGGAGCATGGCACCACTGAGTGGATTCTCAAGAAAGGAGTGGACTAGGCAGTTGGGTTTCGAAAAGTTCGGCAGATTCGGTTATGTCTCCCAGACCAAGATCAACCTCTTGCTATCCTATCTGGAAAAAGGGCAGATAGCCGCGACCAAATGCAAGAAATGCGGAAGAACGTACTTTCCACCGAGAGCTGACTGCCTGGACTGTCGTCACAGTGCGATAGAATGGGTTGTTCTGGACGGAAAGAGCACTCTGGTCACGTTCACCCGGGTTTTCTTCGCCCCACCCGCTTTTCATCCGGAAACCCCGTACCTGCTGGGACTTGCGGAACTCACGAATGGGCTTCGTGTCTTCGCACCGATCAGTCCCGCAGTGGACAAGGGCCAGCTGAAACCCGGGCTGGAGCTGAACTTGAAAGCTGCAAAAGGCTCACGTGACAACATGTACTACTGGCTTGAATAAATAACACGGGAGTCGTCTCTGGGAGCTATTCTAACCGAGGTAATCGCAGATCATCCCCTGCAGTTCGATAGCCGAGCTTCAGGGCCAAAGGCGGACGTCTCTTATGTTCGGACTTCAACCAGCGTTCTCGAACTCTCTTGACCAATGCCAGCTTCAGCCCCGTCTCCTCCCCTATATCCTCAGGTGTCATCCATCTTTCAAGGCCCCAAAGAATCCTGTCCAACTTCTCATAGCTCAGCCCCAACTCTTTCTCAGCTGTCTGACCCGGCCATAGCTCAGGACTGGAAGCTTTCACGCGAATCCGCTCCGGGATCCCCAAGTATCTAGCCAGGTTACGGACCGAGGTCTTGTAGAGATCCGCCAGTGGCAGAATATCGCAGGCTCCGTCGCCAAACTTTGTGAAGTAGCCTAACATGATCTCACTCTTGTCGCCAGTTCCCACGACCAGAGCATGCTCCGTGTTAGCATAGTAGTAGAGGACCATGGCGCGAAGCCGCGCCTTGACGTTGCCCCAGGGAATTCCCTTCGCTATCTTAGCATCCAGAGCGTTCCGAGAGGTTTGGACAATGGGTGTAAGGTCGATTAGTATGAAGCGTATTTTATGGTTCGACGCGACGAGTCTTGCGTCTTCAACGGCCCGATCATTCCTCGTCTCACTCTCCGGCAGACTTATCCCGAGAACCCGCCGGCCCCCGAGAGCTCGCGCGCATAGGGTAGCAGCGACACAAGAGTCGAGACCGCCGGACATGCCAAGGACGAGGCAGCGCGCGCCTGCTTCTTCCAGATGAGTTGTAAGAAATCGTTCAAGCCGACTTACTGTTTCCTTTGGGTCCCGAATGGCGAAAGGATCCTCGCCATACCTGGAGGACATGGTATCCTCGACTTTCAAGCCAGTGTAATAAGCCGAGAGGTCTTTGGTCTAACTGAAGATTCGTGAGCTGCGATCTTCTGAAGCGAGGCTCTTGAACAATGGAAGCATCCGATCCATAGTCACCCAACGCTCCCCCGCGAACGATGCCTCGCTCGCTGCTTCCTGGATAATATTCTTCAAGTCCCGAGGCGTCACAATATACTGCTCGCGAACTGTAACCCCTCGTTCGGGGATCGATGCCTCGTACAATTGTTTCCTAGACCTGATCGTCCTCCAGATGTCCGCGAAGGCCTCGTCAGTTAATCCTCCACGATAGTTCGAGACTGACGGATCTAGCTCTACTTTGGAGCAGTAGAAGTCTAACAGTCTCTTCACTTCATCCATCGTTCTTGGCGGTGGAACGTAGATGATCCGTTTGATCCTATCCAGAAGAGCCTGATCAATGACGCTGGGATAGTTGGTTGCGAAGATCACTGACACGTTTCTGTTGACATGAAATCCCTCGCCCAACTCGGTAAGGATCTGGTTGAGCATTCCCTGAACATCCCTTCCCGCATCGGTCGTCGCCTCCATCCTCGCACGTCCAATAGCATCGGCCTCATCGATGAAGAGAACTGTAGGAGCGGATTCTCGTGCCAGCTTGAAGACCTCTTTGACGTTCTTCGCGGACTCGCCCAGCCATTTTGACACGATCTCGTAGCTCTCGATCTTTAGGAAACTGGTCTCCTGACCCCTCTGACCGATCGTCCCCGCAACGGCCTTCGCCATGTACGTCTTCCCGGTTCCAGGTGGACCGAACAGTAGAATGGACCCGGCTTCTTCCAGCATCCTCGGGTCTCGGATAATCTGTTCGCGTCGAGCCCTGACCTGAGGGTCGAGTATCCACTCGACCGCTTGCCGTAGACTGTGGAGCTCTTTTTCGAGACCAACCACGTCTTCATAGAAGACTTTGGGCGACTTTTCCACTTGATATTCTAATAGCGAGCGTTCGCGCAACCGGTCGATAACGTCGACGATAACCCCTTTCGTGGGTGAGAGGACAGCGTCCACGTCAGTTGACACTTTTTCTCTGATCTCGGGAGGTATGCTAACCTGGAATGCTTGGCCGCCTGATAGCCGGACCAGCGCCATGTCCCCCTTGACCTCTTCGATTGTTCCAATGGGACGCATACCTTGCTTGAGCTCTTCCATCAAATTGTGGTATCTGCGGAGCTCCGTCTGGAGATACTCTATCTGCCTCTCCTTTCTAGTCAGTTCCCTTTCGAGGTCAAGTGCAGGAGGATATTCTGGCGAGTTTTGCTCGGCCATGCAGCTTCTGAACTATGATACTCGTTCGGGGAATAAATAGATATGGGCTTGCCCAGGCGCTCAACTTTGTGGTCTTTCGCATCGAGACCAAGTTCGAGACTCAACAAGCCCCGTTTTCAAGAACTTGAGAATGGTGAATAGCTCTAGAAAAATTGAGCGATCTATTGCAAAAGATCCAAAACGGGTCCGATCTAGCTGCCAATCATCGTGCCCGTGTTCGGTCTCCTTCGCAGAAACCCGAATCGCGGAAGCTGAAGCTGAATTCCAATCCCGCTTATGATATCGAACCGTACGAGTCGTGGGATGATCTGGCGGCGATCCATTTTCCTGACGAGCAAATAACGACGCAGCACCTGGTGCTCCTCCACCATTCGCAATTCTACCACGCCGTCCACGAGACTCTCAACCTTGTGAAACAGTTCCGGCTGCACACTTCCCGTTGAGAGAGTGCATATCATTTTTCCTCCCACCTTCTTGACCTTCGCAGCAATGCTCTGAATGAAGCTGACTGCGTGTTTAGGCTCAGCTTCGCTGAAAATCGGCATCAATGAATCAAGAATTATGGTCACCTGGTGATTACCCATCTTTTCCATGACAGAGGTCAGATGAATGCTAACGTTGGTCAAGTCGAATGGCTGCGGAACCACTCCCTCAGTAACCCCGGCCGTAGCGGAATAACAATCCATGATGCCCAACTTATTCATCAACTGGTACTTCCTCGGATCCCAGCCAAACTGGCTCATTCTCTCGAGAATGTTCGAAGGAAACGTATCATACGTAACAATGATACATGGTCTCGATCTCTGAAGCTCTTCGTAGAGGATCTGCTGTGCAAGAGTCGTCTTTCCGCTGCCCGGGTCGCCGGTTATCAGCACAGATGAAGAGTCGGGCAGACTGCCCCCTATGAGCTCGTAAAATCCCTTGAAAGGCGCGGACCTAGTCTCCAGTTGTGAATTCACCTAAGGCAAGCTAACCGTCGAAAGCTACTATTTTCCGTCAGGGCCGTACCGGCGTATGAATGGGAATTGTAACCTATCCACCGATCAAGGAGTGACCGGGCTCGTGAGGAAGCTAGATCGCAGTCTCAACTACTCGGTTTCTGAGTGTTCCATTGACTTTTTGTCGCAAAGTAGTGAGCGAAAGAGCTTGGACCCGGAAACCTAGTCCAGCTCGTTTTCGAAATGGCGCGTTTCAATTTTCAGGCGAGAATGTAACTCCAGAAGATTCATCAGCGTCGAAATGTCGTCGAGGTCTTCGGCCATATCGTCCTGGCTGGGGTTTTCCCCTTTCATGCCGGCCAGACGCATGCTGTTTCTAATCGGCTACTAGTATAAGGATTATCATTTTCAAAAGCATTGGTCCAGGCAATGAGAAATCAGGAGAGCAACAAGACTAGAAAAGGATATGATCCAGAAAACTAGATCTTGGGAGGCGGTGCCGGCCTCCGTACCTTAATAGCCAAAAGAATTAGGAACAACGCCACGCCGAATATTGTCAAGAGCACGATCGCTGATACGACAGGAGCAGATGCAGTACCACCTACGTTGAGCGTTACAGTGCTGACCGGAGCGACGGAGGCGTCTTCGGACCATGTTCCCTGGTCTTGACCCTGATAGAGAACGTGCGCCGAATATGGCCCGATCGGAATGTCGCCGAGCTGAACAGTTCCCTGACTATCAGTTGTGAACGTTCGGCTTGTTACGTTCGCGAATGTAATCGTTACCGAGGCACCCTGAACCGGATTGTTGAGCTTATCGACAATTTTGACAGACGCGGAGTACGCGCTCACCTTGACAAGCGCGGATCCCGAGGAGGATGACAGGTCAAGGGGTACCGGTGCAAGCAAAGCTCCTTGATAGCCCTCCCAAGTCGCCGAAGTAACGGTCCAAGAGGTCGCGCTCAGCCATTGACCAGAATAGGCCGAGGTGGTAACACTCGAGCCTGCGCTTGACAATACGACGGAAGTTGGATCCGGAGTCAGTGGTTGCCCTGCAGCATCTTTGAAGGTCAGCGTGTACTGGAACTGCTTGTCGAACTTGGCAGTAAACACTCCTCCATCCGATGGTCCTGTATAGTTAGCAAGCATGATCGGGGTCTGCATCATCAGAGTTGGGGTCCACTGCAAACTGGAATGAATCCATTCGTTCCAGACATAGCGGGCTCCAGAGGATGCTGACAGGGTTGTGTTCAGCATGGTCAGTGTGTGTCGAGTATTGTTCGCGAAAGAGAACGTATGCGGTAGAGAATAGACTAAGCCAGTATTGTTGTCAAGCTCAACGTACACGGTCCCATCTGCAGCTGGCACAGTTGTGTCTGCTGTTAGACGACAGGTGGTGATGCAACCACTGGCGTGAACATTGGCGAGGAAGAGCGGGACAATCATGATTGAAAGTGCTAGAATCAACAATGAGGCACGAGCTGTCTTCTTCAACAGAGATGTTCACTAACGGTGGAGGAAATTGGAACCCTATGCCTTAGGGCATCTTTAACCACAGTCAAACAGTGTGGGGTACAACCAGGCTTTTGAACTCTGGTGAAGGGGGGCAGGTTCAAGCGGTGCTCTCGAGAGCACTGTACGGCGTTATGCTTAGGTATTGGAGCGCTGTTCTAGAAGCTGAACCGTCATCCTGGGCACCATTTCCCAGAATCTGAGTCCTGCGGATAGTGATGATTCTCGAGATCTCGAAACCAACTAGCTCCGACCGGAATAGAAAGTTACATATTGCGGCTGGAACATAGATTGCCTACCTTTGGAACTTGGAGATCTCGAGGCAGCGGTCCTTGGGACGGTTGTCCGGCTTGGAAACGCTTCTGCCCGCCAAGTTGCCCAGGACCTTCATTCTACACGCGGACTCGCCTACACTACAATCAGCACAACGCTTGACCGCCTTTACAAGAAGGGGATCTTGGCGCGAGATGAGGCTGTCGGCAGAGGAGGATCAAGGTATGTGTATCGCCTTCACTCGGAGGACAAGGTCAAGGGTCGAGTCGTGAAGGGGTTCGTTGACAGGTTGCTCACCGCCTTTGGCCCTAGCATAATCTCAACGTTGCATGACTACATGGATGAGATTCCAAAGGAGGACCTGAAGAGGCTGGAAGAAAAAGTTCGTAGGGAGTCCGGGCAACGATAAGCCTGGAACTGTACTCCGTCTACTTCCTTTCTACCGCGACCCTCGGAATTGTAGCAACAGTTCTGGTAGTCCAAATTGCTTCCTATGTCGTCTACCGATCGAGCGTGGGAAATCCCTCGCGCAGATCCAATCTACTATATCCGATATTATCTTCTTCTGTTTTCTTCTGGTCGTTTCTTGGAACTAGCCTTGTAGTGTGCACCCTCTTTCTCAACATGTACGAGTGGCAACCGCAACGTGTGACAGAGCTAGTGCTCGGGAGTTCGCTGGTTGCATCTATCGGAGTCGCCTCTCTCATGTCCCTCCTTGCCCGAAGATACGCGTTCTCTAAAATGCTCAGGGGAATGATTGCAGGAACATTCTCGGGCTCTAGACTGAGCGAAACGTGCGCGGAACTATGCAAGAAGATGGGTATCAAAGGAGTCGACCTCAGAGAAACAACGGTCGGAAACGCGTTTTCCTTGGATAATGGAAGTTGGAAGATTGTTGCCGTATCTCCCGAGCTTGTAAATTCAATGTCTCCAGCTGAAGTCGAGGCGATCATTGCCCATGAGCTCTCTCACCTGAAGAACAGGGATTCTCGAGAGAAGGGACTTGCTAGGCTCGCTAAGTTGGCCTTTGTCTTTGACCCCGTCCTGCATCTTGCTGAGGCTGCGGTCCACAGAGAACGCGAACTGCTCGCCGACAAGTTATCAGTGGAGTACACCCAAAAGCCGCTTGCGCTGGCATCAGCTTTGCTGAAAGTTCATTCGGCCTTCCACGCCCCATTGCTTGTGCCCGGGGCCGGGTTGTTTGTGGGTCGAAAGAGAAGAGGTCTGTTGAGCAGGTATCCTGACCTTGATCGAAGAGTCCAACTACTTATCGACATGGCCCGCGAGATGAAGATGCAGACAATCCTCGCCTGAGGGAACGCTCTTTAATAGCTTCACCCGGTTTGGATTGCGGACTTGACAATTCAGATTCAGAAGTACAAGATGCTGATTGGGGGAGAATGGAAGGACAGCGCAAATGGCGCTGTTTCGTCGGTTCTTGATCCTTCGAACAATGAGGTTGTTGCCGAGGTCCCACGAGCTACAAAACAGGACGCGAAGGCTGCAATCGAGAGCGCGAAGACCGCGCTGGACTCGGCAGGCTGGGTTGACATTGATCCCAGCAAGAGAGGGCGTCTTCTAACCAAGCTAACAACTCTAGTCAGGGAGAATTCGGAGCAGCTTGCAAGGCTTGAGACTCTGAGTGAGGGAAAGACTCTCCGAGAGTCCAAGGGTGATGTTGCCTGGGCGGCCAGAGCGTTCGAGTACTGGGCAGGATTGGCCGACAAGGTTGAAGGAGAAACAATACCGGTTCCGCCGAAACGTCTGAATTACACTCTCCGAGAACCGCTAGGCGTGACGGTCCATATTGTTCCCTGGAACTATCCGATCGCGCTTGCCGCTAGAAGTATTGCACCGGCAATTGCGGCAGGGAATACTGTTGTCATGAAGCCGTCTGAGATTACACCTCTCACAGCCATCATGTTGGGAGATCTAGCGCTGAAGGCCGGCATCCCCAAGGGCGTTGTCAATATTGTAACTGGATCAGGCGCTGAAGTCGGCGGAGCCCTAGTGTCAGACCCGCAGGTGGACGGGATAGTTTTCACCGGGTCCGCTGAGACAGGAACGCAAGTAATGGAGTCAGCCGCGAAAAATGTTACCAGGGTACTCTTGGAATTAGGCGGAAAGAACCCTCACATTGTCTTTCCCGACGCAGACTTGGCGAAGGCTGCTAAGAGTGTGAAGGAAGGCATTTTCACCAATGCTGGACAAATGTGCTGGGCTGGATCCAGGGCATTTATTCACGAGAGCGTATACGATGATTTCGTAAAAGACCTCGTCGCCAAGACCCGAGCGATAAAAATCGGGCCTGGCACTGACGAAACTAGCGAGATGGGACCCTTGGCCTCAAAGTCCCGTCAGGATGTGGTTCTCGGGTTTGTGAAGGACGGCCTTGAAGAAGGGGCGACTCTTCTCTGCGGAGGGAAGAAACCATCTGAGCCGAGACTGCAGAAGGGAAATTTCGTCGAGCCCACCATTTTCGAGAACGTCGATGGGAAGATGAAAATTGGGTGTGATGAGATTTTCGGACCCGTTCTGGGCATTACCAAGTTCAAGACTCTCGACGAGGTTGTTGCTATGGCCAATGAGACAGATTACGGGCTTTACGGGGGAGTCTGGACGAGCAATTTGAAAGTCGCGCATGAGCTCGCGGCTCGTCTCCAGGTCGGTGGATTAGCGGTGAACGAGTATTTGGTGACTTTTCCACAGACTCCGTTCGGTGGCTACAAGGACAGCGGAATAGGACATGAAAACGGCATACGCTCGTTAGAATTCTACACAAGAACCAAGAATGTCTCGATAAACCTGTCATAGACATAATCGCCGATCATCTTCGGACATTCTCCTTGAAGACGGATACGGACAGAATTCTCAAGAGAATTCGCCCATTTTCAGCCCTATTCTCAAATCTGGGGGAAGGCTCCAAACTTGCCCTAAAATCGTTCGGGAATCGTTTTAGGTTTCCCATCTTTTGCCTTTTCATCAAAGCCCGGATTGTGCCCTGAATCGGCTGTCTCGCCCAATATCAATGCCGGACAGAAAATTCTCTCTAGAAAACAGGGTAAGGGGGTATAGCATAGGGCATCTCGCGACGCAAGAGTGGTTTGAGAGCGTGAAATCCCCACTGCTGAGTTTAGGAACAGTAGATTCTTTCGAATCTAGGTAAGCTCGTCCAGTAACGGCGTAATATCGCGGTTGTAGATATCCTGCTCGACAAAGGGCTTCTCCTTCAAAGCGGGCATTCGAAGAGCCAACTGGTCCTCGAAAGTAGGAACCTCCATTTTGAAGAAAACGCCGATTGGTATCTTGTCGCCCCACTCGAACGACTTCACCAGAGCATTTCCCTTCTTCGTGTTGACCTCGTCCGTCGATGGGTCAGCAACCACGCCGTTGTATCCTGAGCCTTCCAGCTTGTAGAGTCTCGGTGCCTTGACTGGAAGATCTTCGCCTCCGTACCACTCTTTCGTGTTGATGTCATTGTAGGTCGGGCAGGTTTGCAGTACATCTACGAACGCGCTTCCCCGGTGTTCTATTGCTGCTCGAAGAGTCTGTTTCAGGTGGCGAACGTCAAGAGCATAACTTCGCGCGACGAACGTGTAACCCGAGGCCACAGCCATCGCGATAGGATTCACGCGTTCAATGATGGCGGGTGCAGGCATGGACTTTGTCTTGACACCCTTCGGCAGGGTAGGAGACGCCTGACCTTTCGTCAACCCATAGACCCCGTTGTCATAAAGTACGTAAGTGAAATCTAGATTCCTTCTACCCGTATTAACGAAGTGTCCTGCTCCTATTCCAAGCCCGTCTCCGTCTCCACCTACAGCGACAATAGTCAATCCTGGATTAGAAAGACGAGCACCGGTAGCGATTGGAAGCACACGGCCATGGAGTGTGTGGAACCCGTAGGCGTTAACAAAGTGCGGTGTCTTGCCTGAGCATCCGATTCCCGAGAAGATCGCGACCCGGTGCGGTTCAAGCTGCATCTCCAAGAGAGTCATCTGGATCGCGTTGACGATTCCGAAGTCTCCGCAGCCCGGGCACCAGTCGTTGTGAACCTGTGTCCGGTAGGTCTTCAGCTCAAGCATGAGAAACAGTTACCTCTTTGATTCCGTTCTTTATTATGTCTTTGACTCCCTCGTAAATCTCGTTCTGGGAAAATGGTCTTCCGTCGAACTTCACAATCGTATTGTCCATCGCAATACCCGTCTTTTCACGGATAAGCCCAGCCATCTGCGCAGAATAATTATTTTCAATCGCAATCTTTCTCCGGGCCTGACTGAGAGCTTGCTGAACGAAATTATCTGGGAAAGGGTTGACGTATCGCACCTGCAGAAAGTTCGTTTCTATCCCATCGGCCTTGAGGTCTTCCATTCCGTCGAGTATCGCACCCTTGGATGATCCCCAGCCGACGAGCGTAACTGGAGCAGACTTGGGCCCGTGCAGCGTCGCTTTTTTGGAATCCGGAATAACTTGCCCTGCGAGCTCGATTTTCCGCATTCTCTTCCTCATCATCTTGATCCGGATATCAGATGCTTCCGTGATATGGCCGTACTCATCGTGCTCATCGCCAGTCGTCCAAAAGATTCCGCCTTTTTGACCAGGAATCGCTCGCGGTGAAATGCCTAGTTCCGTCAAGCGATAGCGCCTGTAATCTGTGCTGGTTGCAAGGTCCGATTCCCGTACTATGTCTCCCCGATCCACCTTTAGATTGTCGCCGTTGAAGAGAGGAATATCCTGGTACGTGCTGGCTAGGAACTTGTCGGTGAGAAGTATTACGGGTACTTGATAGTGTTCGGCGTAGTTGAAGGCGTCGAATGTGTCGTAATAGGTTTCGACCACGTCTCCGGGGGCAATGATCATTCTGGGAAACTCTCCATGAGCGGCATGGAGTGCAAATCTTAGGTCTGCTTGCTCGGTCCTGGTCGGTAACCCTGTCGCAGGGCCTGCTCGTTGATATAATACGACGACCGGTCCAGGTGCCTCAGTTATCCCTGCCCATCCTAAACCCTCGGCCATTAGGGAAAATCCAGGGCCTGAAGTGGAAGTTGAAGATCTGAGACCAGCATGCGCGGCACCCGTCGCCATGTTAATGGCGGAAATCTCGTCCTCCGCTTGGACGACTATCATATTGTAGTCTTTCTGGTGGGACTCCAAGTACTCACTCTCGTCCGTCGCCGGCGTAATCGGGTAGTAGGTTTGGAATCCACATCCGGCCTTGAGCTTCGCGATAGCGACGGCTTGGACACCTCTGATCATCATTCGCTTTCCAGACAACGGTTGCTTTCGCAACTTTATCTGAAAGGCATCTTCGCCGAAACTCTTCTTTGCATAGTCGTATCCACGTTTTGCGGCGCTGACGTTTAGGTCGCCTAATGCCGCCTTGCGTCCCGTGAACCCTTCTCTGATGGCCTCGGTTGCAAGGTCGAAATCATAATCGGAGAGGCCAAGGGAGGCGCCAAGAGCAATCGTGTTGACCATCACTTGGTACTTGCTGAGTTCCTTGTCCTTTCCAAACTCCTTCAGCGCCTCGACGAGAAGATCCATGTAGGGAATCGGAAAGAGTTTGATATCATCACGCCCGAAGGAGTCAGGTGTCAAGTTCAGGCTGCGGTCGTAGATTATTCCACCCCCCGGGCTGACCTCGTGTCTATGCCCTCGATGAGTAGGATGAGGCTTGTTCATGTCGCCGAAGATTGTTTCGCGGTCGAGGGCGACAAGTAAGTCTACCCAGTCCACGTGAGACCGAGGAGCTTTCGACTCCACCCTGAGCCTATAGAAGCTGTGTTCCCCTTTGATGTTAGAATGATATTCGATATTGGCAAATATGTGGAGCCCTCCCCTTATGCACGCTTTTGCAAAGTTCTCCGCAACCGAATTGATCCCGCTGCCCTGAGGGCCGCCGATCATCCAGGTGAAACTGTTGGTTACTGTCAAGATCCCGCACTATTAGTGGATCATCTAGCATAGAAAATTCTTTGCCCCTCGGGCCCCCTAGTCCCGCGCTGAGAACGAACGATGGTTATATTGGATGCCAAGCAGGATGCCTGAAAACAAGCGCTATATACGCAGGGTCTAGCGGGGACTCGTTTCGATATGAATAAGTTGGGACGAGCGGCACTGGCTGAGGCTTACGGGACCTTTCTCCTCACCACCATTGGTCCGGGGACAATCATAGCAGTCACGTTTCTCGATGGCTCGGTCACGAGCGCAGGGCTCGGCTTTATCGGTCTTGCCCATGGAATAGCGCTTCTTCTAGCGATCTATACAATAGGCCGGATAACCGGCGCCCATATCAATCCCGCAGTTACAATCGCACACTGGGCCACCCGGAGGCTAGAAACGAAGAAGGTGGCCCCCTACATTCTCGGCCAACTTGCGGGCGCATCCATCGCAGGGTTCGTCCAGCTCGCATTATGGACATCCAGCAATAACAGAGGACTCGTCCAGGCTGCACGATCCACGTTTCTTGGAGATACCATTCCAAGCCCCGCATTTGGCATCGGCGCCGTACTTCTAGCCGAGGTGATTGGAACCGCAATTCTCGTCTTCACGATATTCGGTGCGACAGACAAAGCCGTGGAACCGAGCCGGGCAGGAGTCACCATAGGATTCGCTCTCGCCGCCATCGTCTGGATGTTCGGCCCGATTTCAGGGGCCTCTCTCAACCCTGCCCGGACATGGGGACCGACATTAGCATCAGCGGCGTTCAGTCTGACTCCGCTCGGAAATCTATGGATCTATGTCGTTGGACCAGTCCTGGGAGGTTTGCTGGGAGCCTTCCTATACGATGCGTTCAGGTAGAGCCTGAGCGAGGCTCTAACCCGAAGATCTAGTTACTTACTCTAGATCTGACGCATCCCAGCCCCGGCAAGCTCAGGCCTTTGTCTGAGCTGGGGTTGCCGGCTGGACTGGTGGAGGAGTGTACCCGGGGTTAACTCTCTGGTTGATCTCATTAGCGAGAGCGTGTCCATGCAGAATGACAGTGACCTTACTGACCCCCTCAAGCTTTGACGTCAGTGTCCTTATGTTCATTCCGATGTCCTCCGCAAAGATGGGGGGACAGAACGGTGCTGTTAGATGATATTTGATGAAGATTTCTCCGTTCTCTTGGATGTTTATCTCGTCGACTAGATGCATCTCGGTGATTGGAAGTCCAATCTCCGGGTCAACAACCTTCTCGAGCTCCTTTTCGACTGCATCGACGGTTACCATATTCTCCGGATAGGCTAGGGTGCCCGTTTTGATTTATAGGTTCCTTGGATGGGCAAGAACGGATGCTTAGGTGAAGCTTGCTTATGATGAGCGATTTCGTAAGGATGGTAATACTCTTCTGGATCATGACATAAGTCATGTTTAAATAGATTTTACGAGCCATTTTCAGCGTCGCCTTATTGATCATTCCATGTGAAGTTGCAGCGAAATCTGTCATTCCTGCACTACGAGCAATGATAGCCCGTGAACTGATAGAAGACTACGGAATGAAACAGGAACTTGTCGCACAGCGATTAGGAATTACACAAGCAGCTGTCAGCAAATACAGACACCAGGTTCGCGGAGAGGCTGTCGACTTGGGAACAGCAGCAGAGGTCAGGAAGATGAGTAGAGATATTGCGTCAACCCTTGTCGATAACCCTGACCCGCTAGATGTGTCCAGAAAGTTCTGTCAAGCATGTACCGACATTCGTGCTTTAGGCCTCATGTGCGAGACATGCCGGAAAGTCGACCCCAGCTGGGACGTTGAGCACTGCACGATCTGTTTCGGGCACCACAGCTGCGCCGAAACTGTAAGCATCGAGCCCAGCAGCATAGCAAAGTACAGAAAAATCCCGATTCAGCACTAACCACACAAAGGATCAAAATCTCAGCTGGTCTTCTGAGCGAACTGCACTAACGAGTGAGCTAAACGATATTCAGTTTAGCGGCTCGAGGTAGTCGATAGCCCTCAGAATTTGATGACTCTTCCACTGGAGGATTTCCTATACGGTCCTCTCTTTCTTTTGCGAGCTTTATCTCTGGATTCTCTCCTACGAATCATCTTGTCTTCGACACTCATTGACAATCTCTCCCTGGGTTCGCTCCTAGCGGGGATTCCTAACGACTCAATCCCTTTAAATTGCTCACCTATTGAGATTTGCAGGAACTAGGAGGCTCCGAAGACTTTGAAGCTCGGCTTTGGAAAGCCGAAACAGAAGGACCCCGTTCTCGAGACAAACGCTGAGTCTCTTATGGCCAACAGGCTGAAAGAGCTCTGCGGCGGAGACGCCGATCTTTTCGGAGCAATGTCTCGTCTAATGTTTCTCGACCCCAAAAAAATCACTACGCCTCTGGACCATGTAGTCGGCGATGCGCAAACCTTTGAGGCCCAAGGAAACAGGTTGCGAGCCGAGGTAGGCTATAGGATAGCCGGGGGAATCGCTCTCTCCAAGGGAGATGTTAATGGCGTGAAGACATATTTTGAAAAGGCGGCCTCGTTCGCGGGCGATTCACGCCCTGAGTATCAAGTCATTCTCAAACGGAGCACTGAGGCTGTGAACATAGCTCGAAAATACTATGACGAATTTGGTTCGGTAACTATACCGTCATAGACCAACTAGGCACTTCTAACGTGTTATTCTAAACCCTCGAAACTCGCCTTTGAAATCCTCCCACTTAACGCTAACATTCCTGACCCTTGCTCCGGAAGGACCAACCCGGCAAAACTGGATGAGCTTGTCAATCGCCTCTTTATCCCCCTCTGCGATAACTTCGACACTACCGTCTGAAAGGTTCCTTGTCCAACCAGTGACACCTAGCTGCCTTGCGAGATACGATATTTCGCGTCGAAAGAATACGCCCTGCACTAGCCCAGAAATCAGGACCCTCGAACGAGCGAGCAAACCTGTACCCTGTAAATCTTAGTCTACCATTTCGTCGTGACTCCCAGACACGTCGGGAGAAAGCAAGGGTCTAGGGAATCGGGGGTACTACAACTTGGGCTATTGCTGGTTGAGGTGGCGGCTCTCTGGCGACCGTCATGATTTCATGGACGAGGCTCACGATTTCCAGTCCATTCATGGCGGAGAAAGCATCGAGCGTCATGTAGATGTCTCCAGCGTTCTCTGCTTCTAGCTTCAGGCCCTTTCGAACCAGAACATCTCTAGTTCGGGGGAATGTGACAAGAAGGTCCCCTATCGCGGTGTCGCCACGGATATTATCTACTGTTATCACGAAGCGTTCTCGAGCTAGCGATTCGGCCTTGATAGGCTTCTGAGCGACTTGGGGAACAAGCGCGGGAGGCTTTTTCGTTTCTGTTTTTTTCTTTAATCTTCCAGCCTTCACAGATTTGAAGGGCTTGCTCTTTTTCCCTGCTCTCCTTGTCCTTCGAGAAACAACGCGCTTTCTTGATGCCATGTAGTCGACCGGCCTAACCCTACTTATGGGGGACCTGCGTTAAAAGACTCACGGCGGGGAATCGTAAATGAAGGGTCCATCTGATGCAACCCTACCGTGCAGGCTCGATAGACCAAGCGATTGGGAGTCCCTGGGTTAATTGTTCAAGCTGTTTGGCCGCTCGTGTTCGTAGCTCGTCCACAATGCCCGCGATGGTCGAGCTAGAATACTCTTCGATCCTTCCTTGGTCGGATAGTCTGGCAACAGACGGATCTAGCGGGATACCTCCTAAGAACGGTAGCTCAAGGCTCAAGGCCAGTTTCTCTCCTTTTGGCTCTCCAAAAATATTGATGGTCTCGCTGCAGCCTGGGCATTTTAGATAGCTCATGTTCTCCACGAGCCCAAGAATCGGGGCGTCCATTTTCTTGGCCATGTTGACAGCCTTTGACACGATCATTGATGCGAGTTCTTGTGGCGACGAAACTACAACGACACCATCTAGGGGTAGTGATTGGAACACTGTCAGAGGTGCGTCGCTAGTCCCTGGTGGAAGGTCAACGAGAAGATAGTGCAACTCTCCCCAGTCTACATCCCAGTAGAGTTGGCGTATGACGCTGTTGACGATGGGTCCGCGCCATATGACCGGCATGCTAGGGTCGTCCAATACAAGATTGATAGACATGACTTTGATCCCGCTCTGTGTTCTGAGAGGAACAATGCCACCGTTTGGCCCCTTGTGCGGCTTCCCAGCCACGCCTAGAACCTTTGCGATGCTTGGCCCAGTAAGGTCGGCGTCTAGAACTCCAACTTCATAACCGCGTCTCCTCAGCTCTGAGGCAAGAGCGCTTGTCACAAAGGATTTCCCAACGCCTCCCTTCCCGGAAATTATCGCGATTATGCTGCGAATGCCCCGTCTACCAAGACGTTCAATTCCCGGACCAACCTTCCCACCATTTTTCGGAGAAGACACTGGTGTCGCAGAACTCTGCAACTTGAGTTTTAGATCCTCCAGTTCTTTTCTGGTCATGGTAGTGGTGTCGACCTTGACAGATCTCACATCCCCCAATTTCCGCACGGCGTTCTCTGCATCTGTTTGTAGGGTTTTAGCAAGGGGGCAATGAGCTACTGTCAAAGCAATCTTTACCGTAACATTTCCGTCGTCGACGGTTATGTCACGGACCATGTTTAGATCAACGATACTTCGGCCGATCTCAGGGTCCAAGACGTTCCTCAGCGCCTCCAGAACCATGTTCTTATCAACCAAAGGGCATGCCCCGTGCTACTGTCGACTAGAATGTCCTCTTGCGTATTTACACCCTCCTTCAACGATTGTACAGGAGAGCATCATGTCCGGGCCCTGAGAGGGAGATGAATGCCGGTTTCAGAAAAGACTAAGAGGGCTCTGAAGGATTTCGACCTCACAGAGTACGAGGTCAAAGCCTACATCGCGCTTGTCGAGTCAGGTCCATTGCCCGCCAGCCAGCTCAGCACGACCGCTACCATTCCCTATTCGAAGATATACGAGATCCTCAGCAATTTGGAAAGAAAGGGCTGGGTGGAAACTCAACAAGGCAGGCCGAGTAAGTATTTTCCCAAACCTCCATCGGCAGCTCTTGACTCGTCCCGGGTCAGAATGGAGAACACTCTGAAGTCAAGTCAGACTGACGCGCTGTCCGAGCTGCAACCTCTCTACGAGAGGAAAGGGGTCCAGGAGAGGCCTGACATTTGGATTGTTAGAGGGCAGAACAATATCGTAGATAGGATTAGAGAAACACTAGGTCGGACGAGGAGAGAGCTTCTTGTCGCGATGCCTATTGTTCCCGAGTCTGTTATCTCTTTGGCAATCCCATTACTGTCTCTGCTGACGACCCGAGGGATCAAGGTCTCAGTCATGGTTCCGACCATGACCAACAAGGACGCGATCAAGACACTGAAGGGATTTGCAGAGGTTCGCGTCCGCGAGCAAATGTTCGGCGGGGGAATGATCTCTGATAGTAAAGAAATAATCATTCTCCTCGGAGAAGAACCTGAGAAAGGCCTTACACTCGCAATTTCCTCAGATCATGAGGGTCTAGTAAAATTCGGAAAGATCTATTTCGAATTCCTTTGGGAGAACTCCAAACCAATCTAGAGCCTCATCTAGGAGATCCTCCAAGAAATAACTCTCAACGACTTGGAAGTCTCGCCGAAGGAGTGTTTTTTTCGCAACAATTAAGGGGCGGACGCACGCATACTCTGATGGGCCGTTCTTGGCTACGTCAACCAGCATAAGGAGGATCATACACCTACTTTTCTTGGGAATGCTGTTTATGCCCCAGGTAGCAGGTACTCCGCTCCAAGTGGCTGGAGTGAAGGCTGGGGACTGGGCGAACTATGATGTCAGTCAACACGTCACTGGAAACGCAACCCTCGTCCAAGGGTACGTGGACATCTACGGTGCTTACGCGAACATCAGATATGTTAGTTTGAACGTAACGCAAGTCCTCGATGGAACGAATGTTAGTTTGACCCTTGGCATTCATCATGCCGACGGCACAATAATATCAAGCTCGTCAACCATCAATGTTACTGCAGATTGGCAACCTGAAAATCCGCCCATTGTAATGATGAAGAATTATCCACCAACTCTAAGCAGCGTGACGACAGGTGTTTTCTTTAATGTTTCGAGAACCATAAACAATCTCATTGTGAATTCTCCCATGGGACGTGTATCTTCGGCTTTGAGATACTCTTGGGACAAGGAAACGGGGCTATTGTTGAGGCAGCTTTTCTTGTACACGGTAGATGAAAACGAGACTAACACTGGAACGTTTACCTATAGTTTCGTTATGACGGGGACGAGCCTCTGGCATGCCCCACCAAACACGCCTCCAAGCAAGAACTCACCTGTGAGCCCTTCTGGACCGCAGTTCATCGAGATTTACGCACTGGCCGGAGTTCTCGGATCCCTGATTTTGGGAGTAGTCGCGTATGGTTTGAGAAGGTCACCCGAAGCCAAACGCCTCCACCGAAAAAGCACGTAATTCGCGAGCGACCATCGAGAATCGACCCGAAGAAATCCCCCGAGCGACAACGTCGCTTCTCCCAAATTTCTTGACCCGGGAAGAGTGAACAGGAGTAATCCTTCTCTTCTTGAATGAGCATCGCCGCCCGATACATAGTTCTCAGAGTTTGCTCGAATCAAGACGACAGATGAGGGAAGTACTAACCCAAACAAACCTATCGTTGTCGCAAATTCAGTCAAGGCGGAAAGCTTTTGGGTACAATAATGATCGCGTGTCCGTGCTCCGGTGGTGTAGCCCGGTTTAGCATAGCGGCCTTAGCCTAGGAATTGGGTGGCCAATCGAGCTTCGCTGGGCAAGCGGCAGAGAAACTAGAGGTCTCTTGAGCCGTTGATCGCGGGTTCAAAAGCGGCTTAGGCTGCGGAGATTCCCGCCCGGAGCACCAAAACGAAACGCGGGGGTACCATAGCCAGGTCAAATGGGCAGTGGGCCGAGCAGAATCGGTCCGCCATGGGCTTAGGACCCTGTGGCGAAGGCCTTCGTGGGTTCGAATCCCACCCCCCGCACCACACTATGACCTGGGTCCTCCAGAAGAATTGGGAGCTGAGAATGTATCTTAAAAGTTCACTCTCCCAGGTGGACTGACGGAAATACTAGTTGCCGGATACTCTAGCATTACCTATTCTAGGTGAGATGGCCCCCGGAGGGTTGACCTATGGGAAGAACTACCTTGTCGAATTTGACCCCCATTCTCTATGGTATGAAGCGTCGCTTACAATTGCAGCGGACTCTGTGAGGCATGGCACAAGAACTGATTACCATACCTTCGCTCATATTCCTAGCGATGTTAAGGAAGCTCTCAGAAGGCTAGGCGTGAATGAAAAGCGGCTCGAAGATGAGTCGACACTGAGAATAGTAGATAGCTATTCCGTTACGGCCTTGCTTAGACCCCCTGAAGTAATTGGGGGGAGCAGCCTAGTCCGATCTATGGAAGGATCTCTCAACTTGAAGGATTGGGCTAATAGGAATGTAGATTTGGTCAGAGCAGATATTCCGGAGATTGAGAAGAAGCGTCTCCACATTGACGATAACACTTCTGTATTGTTATCATATAATGACGAGAAGACGTTCATTGATCATTGGCGAACCAATGCCCTTTCCTTCGCAAGAATCTTCGACTTATGCATCTTTCACTCTGCCGTAACCGGGACCTATTCCGAGAATTTCTACCGACAGTTCGAATCTCTGTGTGATGGAGTCATAGAGTTCAAGAGCCGAGAGGAGAATGAGACGATTGAACAATATGTCAGAATAAAAGCGACTCGAGGAAGACCGCATGATTCCAGGTGGCGACGCCTTCGGCTTTTGGACAATGGAGAGGTGGTACTGGACACTTTAGTCCCGAAGGCGAGGGAGCTGGGTATTGCCGGATGGCTCAAAGGACCGAAAAAATCGACGAGTCGATAGGGGTAGTAAGGGCTCCAAAAAAATAGCGACACTGTGGACCAGAATTGAATGAGAAAAGAGATCGAGAACGTTGAAAGGGTGAACCCAGCTCTACAATAACGTTTTCTCGCGGAAACCCGCCACAGGCTCTGCAAGGGCTTGACCGAAATACTCATCCGGTTTGGGGGCTGTAAAGGGTGGCGATTTGAACCTATACTATAGTGCTCACCCCCCCGCACCACCTATGTGGATTTCGGCCCTATTCCGACTAACCTGTTCACTTCGCTTTCTTGCGATATCTTCCTACCAGTAGTACGCCTATCACGACGGCACTAAACAGGCTTACAACCGCAGTGGGAATTAAGAGGGGGTCGGGGGGAAGATCGGGCTGCCAAAGACTGGTGGAAGACATAACCACGTGCAAAACCACCACGCCATTCAGGCTCTTGACAATCTCTGTGAAAATTCCCGTAGAATCATCCCAGTAGAAATCCTCGAAGGTAGTTGTCGTCGTGGTAGCGACCTGCGATGAGTTCTGGGCGTGAACGTGAGCTATCTGCCGACTCGCGGAGACATAAGGTCGTGCAGCGATGTCCTGTATAGGCAGATTCGGGTAGTGAACAGGATCACCTGGGTACACAGAGTCACCTACCTGCTTCTGCGGCGAGATTACAAAATATTCACCTGATGACGGAACCGTCGGGCCGGTCGAAACGCTTACGATGACTGTATCTGTGGTGGTATGGCGGTCCGAGAACGTGTCGAGATCGCTGAAGGTGACGTTAGCACCGTCGACTCTCTGCACGGTGAACAGGGCATCAACCACTCCTTCTGCCTCGTTTCCGGATAGAGCGTAGTGAGCCCACTGGCCGGGAGACAAGGAAGGCGATACCCCCTGTACGTCTCCTACAGCATGCAACGGTATTGGGAATAGCAGTGTGAAGAATAGCAGGAGGCATGTGCGGGTTAGGACCGAGCGGTTTGTCAGGTTGGGAGACCGCCTTGGATTGTTGTGCTTTGCCATCCCGCCACTTTTCTCGACACGCAAACGAATGGTCTGATAATCCTTTCAGCAGAAATATCCCTCGGTCGACTTCAAAAACGTAACGGTTTGCGAATACTTACTACGATTCACAAGTGCGATTCGCACACCAAGACTACTTTTCGAATGTTGAAAGAAAAACCGATGAACCACTCGTCAGGACATTCTTATAGCGGAGGACAGTTCACTTTACAAAACGGGCAGGGTGCGAGAAGATACCTTTTCGGCCATCAACTACACACGTTCTACTAGCTCTAACCTTGCTTCTGTTAGCAGCCAGCACAATTACCCAGGCCAGGGCACAAGGCACTGTCGGCGTAACAATCTCGCCGCCAAGTGTTTTGCTAGATTATCACGTCGACTTTCTGGAAAACTTCACGTCGCTCTCTCAGTCAAGAGTTGTGATCGACACGTCGAACTCATCAGTGCTCGTAAAGACTGTCGAGAACGCTATGCAAAAACTAGTTCCGGGGGCCCATCTTGATCCTTCAACCTTCAAGTTCGAAGCCAACATCGAGCAACAAAGCACGAATTCGAACATGTGGACAATCGCGGAGAACCTTACGGGGACCGTCACGGGGGCAGGTTCGGGCTTGCCAGGAATCATGAACTACAATCTTGGCTTTCTATCAATGAACATATCAGACTCTCTGCAGTTCGGGGGAGTAGAATTCAACAAGATCGGACGGGCCTACATTGTCCAGCCACTAGATTCCCAACGTAAGGGCACGAGCTTCTACCTAGACCAGTCTCTAGCTAGAGGAGGACCGTACTCCAACACGGTTATACCTGGCAATGCCACCTCCAAGTTCAACCTGCTCGACTTTTCCTGGGTCCCAAAAATCTCCAGCTGGACTCACTCGTATAGGCCTTTCGACTCCAAATCGACCTGGACTCTGAACCCTCAGACTGACTTGCACGCGTTGCCCTTCAATGTCACCGCGGGAATCCCGTCTCCAGAAGGACCACTAATAACCTCTCTGGTTGCCTTTCTGAACCCGACACTAGTACTAACCACGCCTCCAAGGAGCTGGTCCGAAGGTTCGACGGTATCGTACAACGTGCCGACAGCAGCTGCCGCAGTGATGGCTTTGATTCTGGTTGCAGTTGTTGTTTTGACGGCAGTGTCCTATTTCGTGGAGAGAAAGGTGGTACGGCCGGTTGCACAGTACAGGAAGAAGCGTCGATGAGCAACTAAGGGCGGATCGCTTGGATGCAGTTCCGCGACGCTTGCGAATAATCCAAACAACCTGATACGCAGGATTCGAGAACCCTTATCAGTTCAACCAGGGCTGACGCAGCCTCCCGTTGATGGTTACCTAGCGAAATGAAATGCCGCGGCTCAGCGCCGATCCTTTCTCGTACGGTCTTTCAAGTTACTTGTGACCCGTTCCGGTCAGTTGCCGATGGTAAACGCACGGTCGGATCTAGTTCAGGTGTATAAGTGGCACGCCACAAAGTGTCCCTTCTCAACCTCGACCAATGGCGGTTCTTCTGTTGAGCATCTTTCATGGGCGTATGGGCATCGCGTGCGGAATCTACAGCCGGATGGCGGGTTGACTGGACTGGGAATCTCGCCGCTTATCACATCCTTCGTTCTCTTCGACTCTGGGTCAGGAATAGGAACGGCAGCTATGAGCGCTTGTGTGTATGGGTGGAGCGGCAGGTCGACAACATTCTCGGACGTCGAGAGCTCCATGACCTTGCCAAGGTACATGATCGCTATCCTGTCAGCAATATGCTTCGCCAGTGCCAGGTCATGCGAGATGAAGATGATCGAGGCGGAGTGCTTCCTGACCATGTCGACCATTAGATTAACAATCTCGGCTCGAATGGAAACGTCGAGCATGGAGACTGGTTCGTCGGCTACGACGAAGCTTGGGTTAAGGATGAACGCCCTGGCAACGGCTACCCTCTGCCTTTGCCCCCCACTGAGCTCGTGAGGGAAGCGATAAAGGAACTCTTCTGGAGGGACCACCTCCACTTCCGTCAGAACCTGTTTGACTCTTTCCTCAACCTCCTCCTCAGTCTTAGCCAGGTGCTGGACACGAAGCGGTTCAGCAATGATCTCCTTGATTATCATTCGCGGGTTCAGGGACTCGAACGGGTCCTGAAAAATTATCTGCATCTCGCGCCTCAAGGGCTTGAGCTCCCTCTGACTCAGTTCTGTAATGTCCTTTCCCTGGAAGAATATTTTGCCGCTTGTTGGTTCTACGAGTCTTAGCACGAGTTTCCCGAGAGTTGTTTTTCCACTTCCGCTCTCGCCCGCGAGAGCGAATATCTCGCCTTTGCCAAGTGAGAAGCTAACAAGATCCACTGCTTTGACGCTAGCTTCCACTTTGGACAGTAGAGTCTCCATGAAACCCTTGCGCAAGGGATACCACTTGCGCAGGTTCTCAACTCTCAGGACCTCGCCGCCAACGGCCGTGTCAGTTGAAGATTCTATCTGAGAATCTTTCCTTTCCGAATTCATCACCAAGATAAAGGGTCACTCCTTGCTAATGGTACAAGTGGCAAGAGACTGTGTGCCCCCTTTCTCCATGTTCTTCCAGCATGGGTTCGACCCGTTTACAAACATCCATGACGTATGGGCATCGAGGGTTGAACCTGCAGCCTGACGGCGGGTTCAAGAGATCTGGAGGTTGACCCGGTATCGAGGTCATACGCACCCTTGGTCCATTGATACTAGGAAAGGCTTTGATCAGACCTTGAGTGTATGGATGCTTTGGGTCTTTGAAAATAGAAACTGCGTTGCCATACTCGACTATTCTTCCAGCGTACATGATCGCAACCTTTTCACATGTCTCCGCGATTATGGAGAGGTCGTGGCTGATGAGGATCATGGAGAGCCCGAGTTTATCCTTCAAGTCGCGCATTAGTCGAAGGATTTGGGCCTGTACGATAACGTCCAAGGCAGTTCCCGGCTCGTCCGCTACGACAAGGCTGGGGTCTGAAGCGAGTGCCATTGCTATGAGCGCTCGTTGACGCATCCCTCCGCTGAACTCGTGGGGATAGTTGTTGGCCCTGGAAGGTTCTATTCCGACAGTCTCAAGCAGTTTGGATACTCGCTCTTTGACGTCAGAGTTAGACACTTTGGGGTCGTGCGTCTTGATCGCTTCGCCTATCTGGTCGCCGACCTTGAACACAGGGTTGAGTGCATTCATTGCTCCCTGGAAGATTATTGATATTCCCTTCCAGCGTATCTTTCTCATCTCGTGTTCCGATAATGGGACCAGGTCCTGACCTTGGAAAACGATCTTGCCTTTTCTGATAATGCCCCCGGCTGGAAGTATTTTTAGAAGCGAAAGTGCCACAGTGCTTTTTCCACAGCCGGACTCTCCAGCTAGGCCTAAGGCCTCCCCCGGTGCGACTTGGAAGGTTATGCCTTCTGCAGCTCTTACCCATCCCCGGAGAGTTCGGTAGTTTGTTGTGAGTTCTTCTACGCTGAGAACTGCCAATCGCAGTTGTACCGAAGAGGCCGGTATCGATCCGTCGAAATAAGCTTTGGGGCTTTCGAACTCTAGGATATTGGAACTGTCTGGTCGTTTTGCACTATCTCGGGACCAAGCACGGTATCGAGAAACGAGTCTACGGCTGCCCTTACCTCCGTCTGTCCGTAGACTTGGGCAGGGTTGGCTTGATAAAACGCTTTGAACGCGTCGGATCGAGAAGGGGACAAGTGAAGGGTCAGAACGGAAATTAGTGTGGAATGCGGACCTATGGGGTTGCCTACGGGGGCATTATCGGTAGAGATCAGATCAATTATTTCTCCAGCCGAATCTCCGGAGAAGAGAGTTTGATTAGAGCCCAACTTGACAAAGTATAGTCGAAGCTCGAAGTAGCGGACCATCATTCCAGAATAGTCGGTTGGATTGGTAGCTGAGACCGTTGTTTGAATCGTAACGCTCCCGTTGGTTGAGCTAGTTTCAACATGCAATCTATTGACGTTTGATGTTAGCTGTGAGCGTGCGTCCCAGTAGCTGCCATAGTTGATAGCCTCGACTGTGGCATAGGTAAGAGATACGAGACTTATTACGACAAAAACTATCGCGACTAGAATTGCCCGTGAGAGCTGAAGCTTCATTTAGACCTCAGCGACATGCATTGCGGGAGACATATGTCCCTATCGGATAGGCCTCTCTCATCCTCTGGGTTGAAGCGATTCCGCACCAAGCTAGGCCGCAATTTGCGCCCTTTCCTCGTAACACTGGGATGGGGAACAAGCTTCGCCGCGGCCACGCTGTGGGCAATATTTCAGGGGCTGCTGTTGCCCAAGTCGACGATTCTCCCTCCCAGCATCTGGCAGACTGAGCCTTTCTTACTGGCTCTCTACTACGCGATGATATTCGGAATCTCATTTCTTTCAGGTCTATGTATTGGCGACCTGGACAAGACCATACTTGGATTCCTCGCCTCATACCTGATAGGAGCAACCGTAATCTATGAAGTGCTCTCATTTCCAGGGCTCAACACCTTGGATATCGGTTTCAGAGAAACCCTCGCTAAGTTTTCCGTGGACTGGACTTTCAACGCGCTCTTTCCATTCCCACTATTCATCGGTCTATTTGGCGGGATTGTCGGAGCAGCGATGCAAGAGAGCGTTCTTGGCTAGAATCTCGTGTGAGTCTAGCGTCTGCGTCTTAGCCTTGGGTTGAAAATCTCGTCCAAGGCGTATCCGATCAGGACAAAGGATAACGAAACCAGAGCGATGGAGAGTCCTGGAGGGAGAACCCACCACCAGGGCGGAGGATGCAGTGCGAGCGCGTTGGACTGCCTGATGTCGGAGAAGATGTTGCCCCACGATACAACTCCGGGATCGGAGAGGCCGAGAAATGCTAGAGCAGCCTCAGTGAGGATTGCCCCGGGAACTGCAAGGGCCAGGTTGACGTAGGTGAGCGAGACTATGTTCGGGAAGATGTGCTTGGAGATTATGCGCCCGCTCCCGGCGCCGGAAGCCCTTGCCGCCTCGACAAACGGTCTTTCCCTCAGAGACAGCACCTGAGACCTGACTATTCTCGCGAACCCCATCCAGCCAAGGAATCCGATGATTATTACAACGTTGATGATGCTCTGGCCAAGCACAGCCACGAGAACTATCAGGAGAGGAAGCCCGGGTATGACGAGCATCATGTCAGTAAAGCGCATAAGCAGTTCGTCCACGAGCTTGCCCAGGAAGCCGGCCATTAACCCGACCAGCAACCCCAATCCTATCCCTATGCCAGCTGCGGTCAGGCCAACAGCAAGGCTAATTCTAGACCCATAGACGAGTTGCGTCCAGATGTCTGCTCCGAAATTGTTGGTTCCAAATATTCCGAATGCTGATCCGAAGAGCTTTAGCCCTAACTTGTCCAGATAAGCGGTCTGGCCTGGGCTTAGAGTTAGCTCCAATCCATAGGTGTAGGATGATTTTGCAGAGAATATGATGGCTGCAGGGTTGAGTGGCGAACCGACGGCTCCCGTGTTCTGTCTCACAATGCCAGCGTCAGTGTCCAGGCTCTCCGAGGCACTGGGAGTCCAGCTCGTATCTGTATCGTTTGAATCCCAGATATTGAATGTGTGCCCGTCGAGGGCTCTCGTTATGAACAGCCTTAGATGAACCGGACTACCTAGACCCGCTGTTGCAGAGTAAACTTCGAAAGAGGCCGCGAACTTTTTTGGCGGGCCGTTGTACGGAAACTGGAACGTCTGAGACAATCTGACCGACTCGTTGCGTGAGCCATAATTAGTGATTCGCACGCTCCCCCCAGGATCGCTGGGCGCAGTTGCATTGGATGCGTAGGAGACCTGGATCGGTAGACTCGTCAAGGACCCGTTAACGGAGGACGTCGTCCATTCTGAGACGAGGGTGGCAGGAGAAGTAAAGCTAGGGTCTTGACCGACAACTATGTTCTTGCTGAGGTAGTAGCCGTCTGGAAAGTTCATTATCCATTCGGGTTGAGCTAGCGAACCTGAGACTTGTTGATACGGAGCGTATGAGGTAAGCAACGAAGCTCCCAGAGCCATGAAGGCGTAGACAACTAAGAGGATTACTCCTATCACAGCCATCCGGTTTTTGAGAAGAACCCTTAGGAGCCCTGAGGCCCTTTTGAGCTGGAATCTGAAACCTTGACGGCTTACCATCTTGTGGCAGTACCCGGACGATTTTTAGGTTACTCGTATCTGATTCGCGGGTCGATTATTCCGTAGATAATGTCAGACACGAAGTTTGCTGCTATTACAGAAAGCGCGATTACGTAAAACATAGCCTGCATGACCGGGAAGTCCTTGTATTGAACGGCCTCCAAGAGCCAAGCTCCCAACCCTGCCCAGTTGAACAAGGTCTCGGTTATTATCGCTCCGCCGAGAATACTACCGAAGGCCAGCGCTGACGCAGTTACGATGGGGAGGGAGGCGTTCTTGAAAGCGTGTTTGAACAATATCACACGTTCCGATAGTCCCTTCGCCCGAGCTGTGGTCACATAATCCTCGCTCAACGTCTCGATCATCGTCGCTCGGGTCAACAGGAGGAATCCCCCGAAAGTAATCAGGGTCAAGGTCAAGGCGGGAAGAAATAGGTACTGGATTCTGATGAGTATCTGAAGCGGGAGAGATGGCAACACTGCGTTCGGCTGGGTCCAGACGCTAGGGACAGCGCTACCAACGGGGAACCATTGAAGGACGAATACGAAGAAGAATATCAGAAGTATTCCGACGAAGAATACGGGTAGTGAAAATGCCGTAAGGGAACTTGTTACCGCGAAGCTGTCCCAGGCGGAACCGCGTCTCTTGGAGACGATGATTCCGATGAGCACTCCTAGGAGTATGGAGATAAGGGTCGAAGTTCCGAGTAGGGTCAGAGTGTTGAAAAGCCGTCCTGACGAAACAATCCCATCAATTACTGAGTAATGGTACTCGTATGAATCGCCGAAATTAAAGGTCAGAAGATTCGTAATGTATGAGACAAACCTTTGCTGGTACGAGTCGTTGAGATGGTAGATAGCGACTATGTGGTTATAGGCTGCTTGGTTGTTCTGTGTACGTTGGCCTGCTATTGAGTAGATCGCGCCATTCTGTCCGGGCATCGCTTCAAAGATTACAAAGTTGAGCAGGATCACGAAGAATACTAGTATTATCGTGTAGATTATCCGTTTAGCAATGAAGGCACGAAGCGTCATGTGAAAACCAAGATGAATAAAAAAAAGAGGGGGAGGTTATTTTAGGCTTGCCCTATCGGGCTAGCAGTCGTAGCCGCCGCCACTAGAGTATGGTGTGGTGCATCCCGCCACTGATGACGGGTTGAGTGTTGCTGTTCCTTCGTATAGTACTGGTGGGAATGTGCCAATGTTCTGCGGTGGTAGTGCTCTCCAATCGAAAGGAGACACCCAGTTGACGCCCTGGAATCTGAAGACGATGCTGACCTGTGTCGATGTTATTGTAGCTGGTGAAGCGTTTGTTCCGGCACCGTTACCGATTCCCATGCTCCAACCGTTGCATTTGGTTGGGACAGGAGTAACGTTGACGCAACTGGCCAAGATGCTGAAGAGCTGACCGTCATGGGCAAAGTCACCGGTGTTCTGAGACCAGACCCATAGAGCAAGGTTGCCGCTGCTGCGGAAGTATGTCTTCAACGAGGCTCCCGGTGTCTGACCTTGACCGTATCTGACGAATGTCCATGATCCGCCTGTAGGCGGAGCAGAGTTACCGCTCGAAGAGCATCCGGGTCCACCGATAGTACCGCTAGACGCGCAGACCCAAGGACCGGAACCAATCAGGTTGGCAGCCGTGTCAACATCGTAGCTTGGCGCGACTTTTGCGGAGTCAACGCTGCTACCTGTCGGTCGGATGATGTTGCCTGCTCCTCCGGAGAGGACGTCCACCGAGCCTGATGGTGCGATGCATGGGGTAATGCTGTTGTCAGCGGCGTGGAATGCTGCCGGTGATGTGGCGCTGAGCCCTTGGTTCGCATAGGCGTCCCAGTTGGCTGCAGCAGTGGATAGTGTGCCTGGACATGTTGCGGTCCACGACCGTGCTGGAATCACAGTGTTCGAGAGGAAGAGCTTGGTGTTCGGCCCAACAGCGTTGACGAGTATGTCTATCTGTGATGGGCTGACTACATGGATTCCGGTCATCGGGGCGAGACCGCCTGCGACACCGTTAGCCCTGTAGGCAATATAGCTGAAAGCAATGTCCCAAGCCGTGACAGGATCACCTAAGGAACCTGGTACGCTCGGAGTCGATGAACTGGCGAATTGCCAGAAAATGTCGTGCCGGAGCTGGTAGCGGAAGCCCGCGACCGTTCCAGCTGGCGGAGCATAGCCTAGTTGTGCTGCTGGGATCTGTGCTGTTCCTAGCGTCATCCATTCCATGTAGGAAGATGGCACATCTGGGTTGGTTGCACCGGGTCCATCATATATGGATCCGATGACTCCTGCATCCCAGACAGTGTTTCCTATGAATGGGTTGGCGCTACCACTGGACTGTTTGTATCCTTGGCGTATGCAAGCGAACCCGTTGCCACATATCGTGGCTCCTGTTGGGTTCCGAGCGTCTAGTGTCGTGAAGAAGTTACCGGGTGGTGTGAAGCCGTCACCAGCGTTGAGCGCTCCTCTGTCCCAGGAGTGTTGGTAGGCGAACAAGTTCTGCCCACTCCACCATGGGATAGTGTAAGCGTTCTTCCCGTAGACGTACTGAGACTGATAGAACGCGCTTGCTTGCGAAAGTCTCCCATCGGAGCATGTGCCAAAAGTGACTGTGTTCCCTGCTGTATTGTTGATTTGTGATGTTACTGGGTCACCTGTTACGGACGTGCATGCAGCAAATTCAGCGTTCGTGGTAAGAGTGTCGTATGACTGGTTGCAGACGTACATGTAGTTGCCGGGGGCAAAGGATGCCAATGCGCTGGTTGAACAGTGTCCTCCAGGGCTTGAAGTCTCGATAGCCGGATATCCGGAGACGAACTGGCTGTTGTAGCCGAAGTAGAGGCTACTGTCAGCAGTCAGAACGTTGCCGAATCCTGCTGTGTAGACCCACCAAGTTAGAGCCGTGCTCCCGATGTTAGTGGTGAAGCCCGGGAACGATGTGATGGGACCTGGGGTGTAATTTACGATGTTGTTAGTGGATCCGCCTGACCCGCAGCCAGTGCTGAAAGTCCCGGTGAACAATGCGCAAAGGAACTGAGCATAGCTCTGACCTGCGTGGAGACGCGGAGTATTGTCACTTCTGACAAAGAGTTGTACAGGGTGTGCGTTTATCGTGGCCAATTGAACGCCCGTTAGGGCACAATTGGCTCCTTTACCGGTTGCAAGACCAGCTGCGATCAGGTGGTCTGCTGCAGCGCAAAAGTCTGGTTGGCCACAGCCTGGGGTGTACTGGAACCCTGGGGTGTTAGTGCAACCGCTGCCTGCGGCTGCTGTTGCCAGGTGGTATGCTGTTCCTCCAAGAGCGTTAACATGGCAAGCACTGCCAGTCTGCGGGAACAACGGGTCCCAAGCGCAGGGATCTGGAGTGTTGAGGTCAATGCTCGGAGGAGGCACTGGATTGTCGATAGGTGTAGCGAGACCCTGGAGCTCAGTTGTGATGAACCGGTTCTTGTCCAGTCCATGAGCAAATGCCTGACGAATATTCATTCCACAATTAGTGGTGAGTGGTGCTGTCTGTGTTGCTGGGTTTCCGTAGTTGAATTGACAGCCCCAGAAGTTGTTGCCCATGTGGAATTGGAGTTCGAAGTACCCTGTATCAGGTATGGTCTGGCTGACCCAGATAGTCGGGTCAGCTTGGAAGCCTGCTACTAGATCAGGGGATAGGGGCCAGTCGGTGAAATCGATTGTGTGAGCCGCTAGACCTTGGAATTCTGCAGTCTCATCGGCGAATATGGAGTAGGTTAGAGAGTCGGTGACTGGTCCTGCGGGATACCAGGGTACGTGGCTGGTCAAGCTGTCGGCGCGAGCGACGTTAACTCTTGGGAGCGTTCCTGCTAGTGAAGGGGCGAGTGTTGTTAGTGAGAATGCGATGGCGAAGATGATGAGTAGTTTTGCTGAGGAAATGTTTCTCATTTTTTTCCAAGAAGGGCTGTCTGGGTTTTACCCTTAAAAGATTATCCTCGTGGCGGAATCTTTCCGCCATCCATGGCAAGACTGGGATACTCAGGGAATCCCAAGCCTTCCCGGGTCTGTTTCCTGGTACAGTCCGCTTGAATGGAGTAAATGCTCGTCTTTAGATGAAGTCTGGCTCTTAAAAATAATCTACATCGTATCCAGCGGGATGCCTCGTCGTCTGAGGCGTGTTACTCCATAACCGATAGTACCCAGCACAGCGACCCCAATAGCGCTTGACGGCCAGAGGCCAAGACCGCCTGGGCTAGGGAGTATCAACTGAATCCAAACAGTCTTTCGGTTATGCGAAGTATCAGTCTGGTTGGGGAGAGGTGGAACGTAGGCGTCAAGGCGGTACGCGTTGGGAAGGAAGTGAGTTGTGTTCCACACTGCAGTAATGGTAACCTCTGAACTGATAGCCAGATTGACTACTGAGGTTTGGTTCAGCAGGCGTCCATCAAGGATAAGACTCGCAGTATCGTTAACCGGATTCGCCCCATAGTTCTGAATATAGGCGGTTATTCTAACAATTACCCCAGGCACCAATAGGATTGCTCCAGGCTGAACAATGATATTTGATACGCCTATCTCCACGTTCGCGTTGTGCACGGTGACCTGTTGCGTTATTGAGCTGTTTATGTTGTAACTGTCGCTAATAGTAAGAGTGACTGAAAAAGTTCCAACGGAGTGATAAGTATACTGAGCCGTACTGTTCGTATGAGTGTCCTGGTAGGGATTCTGATTGGTGCGATCGCCAAAATTCCAAAAGTAGTCACGTATGGTGACCCCGGATGGGTGTGTGCTGATATTTCCGTAGAAAGCTACGATCGTGCCTGCTGCTGGTTCTGCTGGAGACCATGTAAAGTTGGGAGATGATGGCGTGCATGGATTCCCACTGCCGGCTGGGCAGTCGATGCTGGTGTAATACCCGCCGAAGGTCGATACAGGCGGAGCGATCCGGGTGCCGTTGGATAGGTATGCCAGTTTTACTTGCATCTGAGAAAAGCCAAGGGCGACAGGTGCGAAATGGACAGTGAAGAGAGTGCCTGACGTGTTGTTTAGTGTAAGTGATGACCCTGACCCCGAAACCGTTTCGGCGAATGAAGTGATTCCGGGACCGTCATCAACTGCACAGTAACTAGGTGAGCCTATCCCAAAGCCATCGAGACAATAACGGTATATCAACGGTGTCCCATTGGGAATTTGAGATACGATGTTTCCAGAGTAGTCAAGCGAAGAGGCTGCCAAAAAATTGCGGTTATAGGACAACACAACCGCGAACCCGTTAATTGGGGGAGAATTTGTGAGGTTAAGCGTAAACACGACGTCAGATAATTGATTGTTGAGATTTACGATCGCGTAAGGATCAACGGCAATTCGGGTGTTCATCGGGTTCGGAGGCGCCGCGACGATTGGATGCGGTTGCGATCTCGTAAGGCTAGAGCTAGACGAAACAAAGAGATTGGCAGTGACTCCAAGAAAAAGTATCAGCATACACACGGAAACGAGTAATACTTTGGATTTGGCCCTCCAATTGTCACTCGATTCGTCCATCGTTCCCGTTCCTTTTGGGGTTAACGGAAACTCACGAGCTTCCGGCTTCTTAAAAGTCTATCCGCAAGAGGATGTAGCTTTTCGATCTTCACGACTTTGTTTCACCCACTAACTCAAACAAAAAAATGTCTGCCACTTCATGGCTTCGCGTCAAGTGTTGAGATCCCGCAGACGGCTCTGGCAACCGTATGCGTCCGACGCTAGACGCAAACCGGGCGAGGCGAAACTCTACAGTCGGGCTAGCAGTCGTAGCCGCCGCCACTAGAGTATGATGTGGTGCATCCCGCCACTGATGACGGATTGAGGGTCACTGACCCTTCATAGAGGACGGGTGGGAATGTGCCGATGCTCTGCGGTGGTAGTGCTCTCCAATCGAAAGGAGACACCCAGTTGACACCTGCGAATCGCGAAAGGATGCTTACTTGGGTTGACCCTATTAGTGCGGGTGCGCCACTCGTGCCGGCACCGTTACCGATTCCCATACTCCAGCCACGACATTTTGTTGGTACTGGTGAGACTTGATAGCAAGAGGAGAGGATGCTGAAGTTTAGAAAGTCGTGGCCGAAGTCGCCTGTGGTCTGCGACCAAATCCACAGTGCGAGGTTGCCGCTGCTGCGGAAGAAAGTGTTGAGCGAGCCTCCCGGGGTCGTGCCTACGCCGTATCTCTGAAGACTGTAGGTGTCTCCAATGGGGGGATTCTCGGATCCCGTTGTTGAGCATCCCTGGCCGATCGTTCCAGACGAAGATTTGCAAACCCAGGGTCCCGAGCCGATCAGTGTGCCGGCGGCGAGCGGATCGTAGCCTGGGACAATCTTAGCTGGATCTGCGGACATGCATCTGTCTGGGACATTTCCGATCGCCACGTTGCCGTCCCAGATTCCACCTTGGTTGGGTCAACGCTAGTCTTGTGAAGGGTCCGTTGCCGTTTACGTTCACGTCGATCTGGCTAGAGCTGATTACTTTGACCCCGGTCATGGGGGCAAGTTGAGCACCCTGAAAGGCGCCTGTCGCTTTGAGGGTGAGGTAGGTGAATGCGACGTCCCAGGCGGTGAGTCTGGTTCGATCCTGCCAGTAGATATCGCTTCTAAGAGCGAATCGATAGGTGGCTATTGTGCCTGCAGGGGGAACATACCCGAGCTGCTGGTTAGGAATAACGGTGGTTCCTAGGGTCATCCAGTCGATGAGTTGGCCGTTTGCTTCCGGGTTCACCATGTTTAGACTGTCCCATATGTTGCTGATTATTCCGAAATCCCAGAAGCTGCTGGCGATGTAGGGGTTGAGGCTCTGCGTTAGCTGTTTGAATCCTTGCCGGATTGTCTGAGGCTGAGCCGGGTTGGTGCTGTACGCGTTTAGGGGAGCGAAGTAGTTGAGGAGTCCGTTACCTTGATGCAGTACGACTCTCTGCCAGTTGCTGAGGTACCCGTACTGGTTCCTGCCACTCCATATCGGGATGGTGTACGCGTTCTGACCGAACAGGTCTGCTGTCTTGTATCCTGCGCTGGTCGCCGTGAGCTGGCTGGAATTTTGACAGTTAGCGAAGGTAGGGGTTGTTTGTCCGGTTGTCGGATCGCCAGGGGCGTTGAGACATGGGGAGAATTCCATCTGGGTGCTGATGCTATCATACGATGAACTGCACAGGTACATGTAATTGCCTGCGCTGTATGAGGGGACAGATTGGGCTGAGCACGGCCCCGTTGGCGCCTGGATGCTTGGGATTCCGGAAACAAACTGGCTATTGTAGCCGAAAAATAATCCGCTGTCAAATGTGAGGACGTTGATGAATCCGGCAGTGTACATGTTCCAGGTAGCCTGGACTGAGGACGGCGAGGTTATGAAGCCTGGGAACCCGGTAATCGGGACTGGTTCGACGGACACGTATGACGAACAGCCGGTGGTGAACGAGCCGGTGAAGAGCGCACAGAGTTCCTGACCAACCCCGTCTCCCAACTCAAGGCGAGGCGAGCTGTCGCTTCGCGCGAAGAACTGGATCGGGTTAGTGGTAACCCCTGGAGCTATTCCGGTCAAGACGCATGTCGTAGGATTCTTGCCTGATGCCAATCCCGCGTTTACGAAATGGCTTGCGGCCGCGCAAAAGTCGGGGCTGCCGAGAGCAGGTTGCCATGGATAGTTAACTCCTGTAGCTACCGCGCGGTGATAGGAGGTTCCACCCAAAGCGCCGACGGTACAACTGGATCCTGTCTGCGGGAACAATGGGTCCCAGTTGCACGGGTTGGGAGCTGGGAGCCCAGTGCTAGGCGGGTAGGGGTTGTCGTTCGGAATTGCTGCTCCTGCGATATCACCCTGACTGGTTGTGAAGATTGTCTTGTCGACTAGGTGGGCGATTCCCTGACGGATGTCTTTTCCGCAGGCGGAATTGCCGAACGTCATCGGGCATCCCCAGAAATTGGTTCCGAGATGGAATTCCAGCTCAAAGTATTCCTTGGCTGATATCGGGTTGGTGATGTAGATGTTGGGAGAGGAGAGGAGGCCACTTACCAGGGTGGGGGATAGTGGCCAGTCGGTGAGGTCGACGCAGCCTGTCTGGAGGCAGTTGAACTCTGCGTTTTCGTCGGAGAAGAAGGGAGTGACATAGTTGTTGAAGGCTGGTCCCGCCGGATACCAGCTCTCTGCCGGGGCTTGAAGAGCGTGCGCAGTCGGAACGCTAGCGGTTGGGCCCGATAGCGTGGCGAACGAGATCGCCATCGCGAATACTACGAGTAGACGGAAAGATGAGGATGACAGGTTGGAAGACCTTTGTACGGATACTTTTCATGGACGTAAAAAGCTATCTCAACAGCAACCCCATGACGGTAAGTCTGTGGAAGAAACGGGACAGTTCTGGAATGCTCGATGATCCCATGTATATCAGCCGAAACCACAATATGCCCAAGCGTGTGGTCTCAGACCAAGATGGTCGGCGCTTGTCAATTAGGGGAGTTGGAAAAAATCGTTCGGTTTCGACGTTGTTTCCGACGGGTCTTGGCCCGACCTGCTAATCTCTGCAGCTGTTCTCGTTAGGTGAAGGTTCCGTAGTTGCGGGCAGCGATTCCCACATCGATTATGTCAACAGCCCCACTGTTGTTGATGTCCTCGAAGTAGAAGTATTTGCAGTGAGAGGTTCCGCAGGGTGTGGCAGCTGGGCCGAAGCCGTAGTCGAAGAAGAACACGGATACGTCTCCTAGCGTAACCGATCCGTCCTGGTCAACATCGCCCCAAGGGAGGAGCCAGATACTATTCTTGACCGAGACAGTATTGTCGCCGAGGTTTCCTGTTGTCTCAGATGATGTTGTCTCGAGGGCGCTCACGCTGAGGTTGTACCGCGCAGGTTTCGCGCTTGTTGTGTTCCAGGGGAAGTAAAGAGTCACGGAGCCGGCGATGTTGATGATCTGGGTCTGGCTTCCCAGGCTGATGCTAGTCAGGTTCGAGACAGCGACAATTGTCCGCACGGTCTCCGAAAAGTCGCCATAGTTGACAACGGTGACTGAGATGGTAATGTTCGAGGTTTGTTTTCCAGGCAGACCGCCTGCGTACATCACGTTGATTGAGGGAGTTGCAGAGATTATTCCCACATCATGGACAGGAGATATAGAAGGTGATGCGAGTGACCATATGTCATAGTCATTGTTTGTCCTGTCTGATGAGTAGAATAGGTGTATCGTCTTATCGCCAACACTAGTGCCCTGCACGGCCCAAGGCTGCTGGCTGTCGATGCCAGAGGCCTCATTCGTCATCTGTGTCTCGGTGGCCGATGACAATGTCTGACCGTTGTGAACGTCGAACTTGCCGTATATGATGAACATTGGAATTGTCAAGCTAGTCCTCGACCAGAACAGCCATATCGTCCCGTTGCGATCTTGCAGAATCGACGCGTGCTGATCACTGTTGACATTTAGCGCAGGAAATGTAACCTGGGTCTCAGCGCTCCATACAGTGCCATTGTACGTCTTGTAATAGATAATCGAACTAGTCAGAGACGACCCTGCACTCTGACCTCCCTTGGACCAGGCCAACCACAATCGCCCGTCTTTCGCCGTTGCAACGGTTGGAAGCCAGTTCCAATTGGTGTCCGAAGCGGACCCGGTAGTTTTTGACTCGGAAGACCACGATCCACTCTTCAACGTCTTGTAATAGATCTCTTTCGTTTGTGAGCATGTGATTGTGCAGGATTGGTTGCTGCGCTGCCAGAAAAGCCATAGTGTCCCGTCAACTCCCACGGTCGCGGCCGGGGACGTGTCGTTGAATGATGTTGTTGTTAGATGGACGCTGCTGGACCATGAGCCGACTCCAGACTGGTCGATGACGAACCGTTCATAGTAGATGTTGAACGCTACTGTTTGCCTCTGGCTCCAGAACAACATGATCGTTCCATTCCTCAGCTGGGCAAGAGCTGGCGATGTGTTGTAGTTCAGGCTCGTGATCCGCCCGATCGAGCCCCAGACATTGTTTGTTAGGGTTCTGTAGATAATGTCCGGTCGCGCGTTGTTGAACCGGAATGTTTGCCACGCTAGCCACAGGGTCCCGTTTGAGGCTTGGACGGCTGTTGGCAAATTGTCTTGTCCAAGATGAGCATCGATGTCAGTGGGACCCGTCCATGAATAGGGTGGGCCGGCTCCCTTAGCGAGGGGTTGGTTGATTGTCAATCCCATGGCCAGGGTTAGAGTAATGATGAGCGAGGCGATGATCCTTCTGTTCAGTTGCTTTCACCTAGTCTTAAGACGAAACTCGCCCGCGATGGCCAGTGATAGGTTTCGCCTGTGACACGATATCTTCCAGCGCATAAAAAGCTTGGGAGGTTGCTAGGAGAAGGCGGATACCTGTCGCAATCCGAGAATATGTCGAGGGTTCCACGGGTCGAAGGAGCATTACAATGGTTTGACGTACGGTCTTGCCAGTGTTGAAACGGGAAAAAAGGAAAGAAGGGGGTTTGGATTTGTCTGTACGGTTCTATGGGGTAACTACTACCGACCCTGTGAGCTTGAGCGCAGTACCGATTGTCTGCGTGCTCGTTAGAGTCAGATAGTGAGGTGCTACTCCATAGTTTACGACCAGGTTCTCGTTGAATGTTGTGCCTGCCGGTGCGCCGCTGAAGTCGAGACTTATTGCGATGTTGTTGACCTTGCCGCCTGCTGGGATTGCTACGACGCCTGATGTGCCCGTGACCGTGATGCTTCCGTCACTGCTGACGGCGGTAATGGTTACTGACACGTACACAACGTGTGTCGGATCTTGGTTGACGACGCCGACCTTGAACTTGCCTTGTCCGCCAGCTGCCAGCGAGACTGTTGCAGTCCTGCCGGTGAACTGGTTTAGTGCTGGAGGTGCTGGAGGCGCTACCAAGTTGATGGTAACGGTGACGCAGTTGATGTCTCCGCCTGCTTGTAGGCAGACGAGTGTAGTGTAGACGCCGTTCGGGGTGCTCGTTAGAGGCTCTACGGTGAGAAGGTTAGTGTCAGTGTCGGAGCCGAGAGCGTTGCCGTTGACCGGGTCAACGTAAAAGAACGAGTCGAACCTGCAACCGTTGAAGGTTGGGCCGAACCCGAACTGGTCGCCGTTCAAGTGGACGAGTGGACCTGCAAAGCTGGTAACAATACCGCTAGACTTTACTGGGGTGACCAGGTTGCCACTCGAGTCGAAGACTTCGAGGATGCATCTATGATTCGTTGAGGATGAGTCAAGGCCCAGACTGGGGTTGAAGGTCAGTCCTGCTGTTGAACTGGAATAGTAGACTGTTGGGAAGGCTGCGGTTCCTTCGGTCGTGCCTGGGTTGAGGTTGAAGCCTGTGTCGTTGTGTGGTGCTCCGATCGCGCCGATGCTGATCGGGTCTTGTCCGAGTGTTCCGGGCTGGTTAACCATTGTGATCACAGAGTCTTGTGGAACAACAGTATAGTCGATCACCCAGATGTTGAGTGTGGCAGTGTGGGTCTTTCCGCCACCTGTGGCTGTGACAGTTACCAGGTATAATCCTGTTCCTGCCGTTGCCTTGGCAACGGTTGCGCTGAAGGGCGCGTTGACTGTTCCGCCCGCTGGGAGGACGACGCTGCTGGGCATGGTGAATGGTAGTGTGGCGCTTCCTGGTGTGCCATATGCGGCATCGAACTTGAAGGCGATTGTCGCTGAGAGAGTTATGGTTGCGGCGAAGTTGTTGATGCTATCGAGACCGAAGAATGTGCCTGCTGGGACGATTGGGTCAGTTCTGAGCACGACGATCGTGTCACCTACGGCAGCGATAGAGAAGTCCGGTACTCCAACATTCACCATGACCGCTGTAGAGTGGCTTCCCACGCTACCTGTGCCGGTGACGGTAACAGTGTAGGCACCGGAAGCGGTTCCGGTGGGTATATTGACTGTCAGGGTGGAGGTGCCGGTCGGAGTGACCATGTTCGGGGATAGTGTTGCGGTGAGCCCTGCCGGCGACACTGTCGCCGCGAGGTTCACTGTTCCGGTGAAGCCGGAGATCTTGGTGACGGTGATTGTTGACGTGACGGATGTGCCTTGTGAGGTGCTGAAGCTTGACGGGTTGGCTGCGATGCTAAAGCCCGGTGCTGCGATTTCCACCGGAACTGTTACGCTGTGGGAGATCGAGGTGCCGGATCCTGTAACTGTGACAGAGCCTGTGGTTGTGCCGCTTACTGTCAGCGTGGTTGTTGCGGTGCCGTCAGCTGTCAGAAAGAGGCCTGTGTCAGAGGTGCTGCCTGTTAGACCAGAGGTAGCGGTGGTTGCGAAGTTGATGAAGTCGCTGAATCCCCCGAAACTTGTGAGTGTTATGGTCGAGGTTGCTGGTGTTCCTGATCCGGTTTGAAGGGACGCTGGGCTCGCAGTGATTCCGAAGTCGGTCTGGTTAGAGAAGTTCGCGCTGA
>MNGN01000055.1 GCA_001918745.1 Crenarchaeota archaeon 13_1_40CM_3_52_17
CTGTGGTGGCTGTAGTTCCACCGGTAATTCGATTTCTAACAGTGCCATCATATACCACTCTGAGTAGTGAATAACCGTTGAGCACCGGTATTAATGCTTTTGACACCAGTCACAAGGTGAAATAGGGTACTACCCTAAGGGGTATCCTATGCCCGTTCCGGGCTCCCTTAAGCGCCAGCCGATTGACAAGAACGAGATCGCTCAGCTTCTCGAACGCCAATTCAATCTCCCTCCATTAGAAACACTTGCCTACGTTCAAATGCTTGAACGACGCAGCGTTGGGGTAGATGAGCTCGCCGAAACCCTCGCACTCTCAAAAGACAAGACAAAGGACCTCCTTCAAACAATGATTGCCAGAGGCCTCATCATTGAGGCGCCGGGATCGAAGAACGCATTTAGCGCCCTCCATCCAAGGATGACGATGACCAACATCTTCAAGATCTACGAGAAAGATCTGGTACAGTCTCTCAGGGACCGCAGGGCTACCGTTGATAGAGTGGTCAACCTCTTAACCCCCATCTACGAGGAAAAGAAACCGGATTCGAACTAGGCTTCTTCAGAGGCTTGAGGGGGCAACGGATTAGGACTGTACCGTTTCTTATCCTTGTTCTCCTGCAGAATATCCGCAAACGGCTCACCCTCTTCTTCAGACTCAGCCTTCTCTTCAGCATCTTGAGATTGCGTTCTCTCCTCAGCCGAATCGGTATCTGCGGGTAGACTCGTTTCCTCCATGGATTCGGCTACAGACGGGCTTGCTTCGACTGGTTCAGAAGGAGATGTGTCCGGAACGGTGTTCGTCGAGATCTCAGCCAATGGGGTCTCGCGAACCACTTCGATCGCCGTGGAATCCTCACTTGAGGTCTCAAGGGACGGCTCCTCCGGCTCGGACGGAGCTACCATATGCTCTCTTTCCCGAGGGATTATCGCTCTAGGATCCTTGACGCCGTAGAACCGGTCTGTGAAGTAGGAATAGACGTCTATCATCTGGGCGGCAGGATGCGCTGGAAAATCGTCCTTAAGCTGGCATAGAGCGCAGAGAACCGTGGCATGCCCAGTCTGCTTGTCAATCGTTACCCTGACGGCTTCTTCACCACATCGCGGGCAGGTGAAGACTGTGGGGAGTTTCTTCTTGACGATTCTAACTACTCGGCGTCTTCGTCTCCCCAACCCTAGCGACTCCAGCCTTCAGACGGGCAGGAGTCAATATTTACCTTTGGTCGACAGTTCTGACACCGTGTCTTGCTGAGCGTTATCGGATATGCTTCTCAGTGAACATGTGGGGACTATTCTTGAGAACCCGTTACATTATGCGGGTCTGCTTTCGATAATTGAAGGGCCCGGTGTGGGAATCACTCGCGTCAGGGAAAAGCCGGCATGCTCCAGGAGAGCGCGGTATTCTTCCTCGGTTCGTTCTTGACCAGGCGAAAGCACAAGCATCATCATGTCCATGAGACCACCATTAGAATCTGGCTTGCTAGATTGTCTTAGAACATCTCCCACTATGAGAAGCGTTCCATCATTCCTGATTGCGCGTCGGCAGTTTTTCAGAATCCTGGAGGCGTCCTCGTCGTTCCAGCTGTGAATGATCTGTTTGAGAACATAAGCGTCCGCCCCTTCAGGAACTCTCTTGAAGAAATCTCCGCCTACAACTTCACACCGGGAGGCAACTGGTCCAGTTCTCGCAGCCGCAACCCCTGGGACAACAGTTGGCAGGTCGTAGAGAACCCCTTGCAGCTTGGGGTACGCTGAGAGAATTCCCAGCAGCAGCTCGCCCCGGCCTCCACCCACATCTACGATACGGTCGAATCGCGAGAAATCATACGCTGCTAGAATTGTGGATATCATAGTAGAGTGAGAACTCATCGCGGCGTCGAAGATAGAGCTATCATCTGGGTGCGCGGCAAGATGGTCGAATAGATTGGAGCCAAATATGCGCTCGAACGCGGGTCGGCCTGTAACGACAGCTTCGTACAACTCTCCCCAAGGCCTCCAGATAAATGGGGCTCCCAGCATCACTGCCCAGGCCCTTACTGGTCCACTTCGTAGAGTCTCACTTAGCGGTGTGTGATGGAATCTCCCCTTTTCGTCCTCGGTGAATATTCCAAGGCCGACCAGGGCGCGAAGGAAACGACCAAGCGAAGGGCCGTGGGTTTTTGTTGCTTGCGCCAGCTCACGTGCGGTCTTCGGCTCTTGAGTAATCAGATCAGCTAGTCCTAGTTTCGCCGCAACATAGACGACCTGCGCAGCCATCGCGCCTGGCCAAATGAGCTGGAACATTTGATTCGTTGGTGAAAGGTTGGCTGGCCCTGAATTCTGGTCGCCAGTGGTTTTCTGTTTCTCGGCTACGACCTGCTGTTTTTGGTTAGACAAGGGTCACGTAGGAGACAATCTCTCTAGGCCCCATTTGGCTTTTTGGATGGCACAGAATCCATTCATTACGGTCTCGGGCGGAAGCTTACTGTTTTACCAGCAAGACGAATCCTTGAAACGGAAGATCGGGCTTTGAGAATCACTCTTTTGAAAACAGCTTTCCGAGACAACCCTTTGATACCCGTTTCTCAAAAACCGCCTTTCGAAAACAGGCTTCCTGAAACCTATCTTTCGGAAAGGGGGGTACCTGAAAACCACCTATTGAAAAAGCAAAGCCGTGAATTTTCCCGCCCCCCGGGCCTACTCGATTCTCGCGCCGACCCGGAGGCCTGCACTAGGGAAAGAAAGTATAGCGAGCGCTTATTACGGGCGGATTTTCGCCGATCGAGCGGGTACATATGCCCGGTAAAGTAGTACATTTCGAGCTACCGGCCGACAACGTCGAACGCGCAAAGACCTTCTACGTGAAAGCCTTCGGATGGGAGATCAACCAGTACCCAGGAATGCAGTACCAAATGGTAGGCACCACACCATCAAACCGGCAGGGAATGCCCACAGAGCCCGGTGCCATCAACGGCGGAATGACAAAACGCCAAGACCCGGTAAAGAACACGGTCATCACCATCGATGTCCCCGACATCGAAGCCTCCCTCAAGAACATCGAGAAGCTAGGTGGTAAGACAGTCAAGAAGAAAGAAGCAGTCGCTGACATGGGCTTCACAGCCTACTTCAAGGACCCCGAGGGAAACATCGTCGGACTCTGGCAAAGCGCCCGCCGTATGTAGAAACAGTTCCAGTTTGTCGGCCCCCTCTCTTTTTTCGCCTAGCTCAACGAGCCAACACTTGAACGGTCCGAGAGACTACTCAGCTCTCGTTAACTCTTGAATCGCCACCGTGTAGGATTTGCCTCGGCGTTTTCTGTTATTCCGAAAATCACTCGGGGTTGCACCCCGTAAATTGGCTCTTTGCTATCGGTCATATCCCAATCGTACTTTCTCTTGTAAGCGGCCGCGAATCGAGTTCGCAGCGATTTTTCCCGAATCTCTCTAGCTGCACCCTCCAAGATAATAACCTCCGACGCGTTTTCAGGACAAACCACGCAGTGGGAATTCAGAGACAGATTCTTAGATTTCCGTGATCGTCGACCAGTGCTGAAGTAGAACGCGCGATCAAGCCAGACTCCCCAAACGGGCATGACGTGTGGTCTGCCATCAGAACAGGTTGTAGATAGGAAATAGTTGCGGGCCTTCGAGAGATGATCAACTGCCCATGTCCAGGAGAGAGGTCCATTTTCTTTCCGAAACATCATGTCATAGCCGGGCATGTATGGTCGGCTCGCAGCTGGCACGCGATCTGAAGAGTTCTTGCTCGTCAATCCTGCTTAGCCTGGCAATATTGTCCTTCGCATAAGCAGACCGCTTGTTCCGAGCGGAGCAACAGGTTTGAAGCGTTCTCTTCTGAACATGTTCGGTGTGCCGAACCAACGCCACTCTGGTACAGCAGCCATCTTCTTGGAAACGACAGGGTAGGCCTCGACGATTCCTCCTCCCTGTTTCCGGATAGATTCGAGGGCCGCGTGAAGCGCGATCTTGGAGACACCATGACCTCTGTAGTCTTTGTCGACGAAGAAACACGTTAGTCTCCAAATCTTTTCAGCGCCAACCGGAGGTCTAGCCTTACGATAGCCGCGCCCGGCGTCTATTCTGGGGAGCTCATCTCTCGTGCCGTACTGGCACCATCCAACCGGAGTCTTTCCATCGTACACTAGTATCGCGTGCGAGCGACCTTGTCGTACGAGGGTTTCTTTGTCTTTCCGGTTGATCTTCTTCCATTCATTCGTCGATAATCCTTTTCCAACAGGCCTCGGTCGCGCGTAGTACATGCACCAACAACCACCTTGCTTGACAGCAAGCTTCTCAAAAGCCGACCAAGTAGAAAGCGACAACTCTTTGACAGTGAAATGTCTCTTCGAACTCATCTACGCACTCTCGGCTCTTTTCGATGAAGTGGTGGAGCAATTAACCTGTTGGAAAAGTGGTGAAGGGCGAGGGCTGAAATAACCCACCCAGCCTCCATCAACAACCTCCACATGAGCAGCGATCGACAGCTAGCCGGTTCGAAAACGCAGCCAGCCGAGAGACACAAGCACATCCGCGCCAGAGGCTACATTGGAAGCTCTGCGCTGGGGATATCGGACGGGCTTCTCACAAACCTTGTATTTCTGAGCGGGTTTGCCGGAGCGATCTCCGACATTCAAACGATCCGGTTAGCGGGAATCGCTTCGATGCTCGCCGGAGCAATCTCCATGTCCTTTGCGGGATTCCTAGCACAGCGATCGGAGTACGACCTTTACCATGCAGACGCCAAACGAGAAGCCGGAGAGATAGAACAAGAGCCTGAAGAGGAAAAGAGCGAATTAAGAAAATTCTACTTGGCCAAAGGACTCAGCCAAGACGAAGCCGAAAAAATAGTCGAGAAGATATCCACGAACAAGGAGAAGTTCCTCGAAGATATTCTAATGCATGAATTGCATGTGCACGAGACGAGACTGGAGAACCCGATTAAGATGGGCGGAGTGATTGGCCTATCATTCCTGGTAGGAGCGCTGATACCCCTAGCACCATTCATCCTTCTAGCCACGGAGAACAGTTCGATCCTCGCTGCAGCCCTCATCTCACCATTGTTTCTATTTGGAGTCGGGGTCTGGAGGGGACGGATCGTGGGAAGGAAAATCTGGAGAAGCGGACTCGAAACTCTGATCATCGGCGTGGCCGCGTCGGCCGTCCTCTACCTTATCGGTACCGCCCTTGTATTTGTTTGACGCAAACTAGTCTTACAGATATGGCCCTGCGACGATGGACGGTCGCTCAAGAGGTCGGCTATCGGTGTTGGGGAATCTCTCGTTGCCCATTCATGTAACTTTGCATAACACGCGGTATTTCGATCATTCCATCACGCGTCTGGTTGTTTTCCATTATCGCCACGATAGCACGTTCAGTAGCAACGAGGGTGCTGTTCAGTGTGTGTGCATATTTGGTGGGAAGGCTGGGCTTTTCCCTGAACCGGACTTTTGATCTCACCGCTTGGTAGGATGTACAATTGCTGCACGACGCCATCTCCCGATATTTTCCCTGGCCAGGCAGCCACGCCTCCAGATCGTACTTTTTCGCCGCAACCGTCCCGAGATCCCCGGTACATACGTTGACGATCCTATGCGGAATCTTCAAACTCTGAAAGAACTCTTCCACGTTCCGCAACAACTCCTCGTGAAGCTTCCAGGAATCCTCAGGCGTTGAGAAGAGGAACATCTCAACCTTCTCGAACTGGTGGACCCGAAATATTCCTTTAGTATCCCTGCCATGCGCCCCAGCTTCCTTCCGAAAACACGGACTGACCCCGGCATAGCGCAAGGGTAGACTCGGTTGATCAATAATATCGTCATTGTGAAGCGCTAATAGTGCGTGTTCAGCGGTCGGAATCAAATAGAGATCCTCACCTTCGATCTTATAGATCACGTCTTCAAAGTCTGTGAGAGCAACTGCGCCGGCAATGACGTCACGCCGGAGAAAGTATGGAGGCTGGTAGAGCTGGAAGCCCTTTTTCGCGACAAAATCCAGACCATACTGGATTAGTGCATGGTTCAACCGGACAAGATCCTCTCTCAGATAATAGAACCGTGCCCCGGCGACGCGACCCGCTTTCTCGATATCGATGAGCCCCCGTTTTAGTCCTAAGTCGATATGGTCAAGCGTCTTGAAGTCGAACTTCGGAATCGCACCCCACTTACTTACCTCAACATTGTCGTCTTCATCCTTTCCGAAAGGCACGCTATCGTGAATAATGTTGGGAAGATTCATGAGAATATTCTCGATCTTCCCTCTTTCCTGATCGATTCTTGCCTCGAGATATTTGACCTTCTCCGGAACCGCTTGGGCCTCTTTCATCAGCACCGTCGCATCTTGTTTTTTCTTTCTCGCTTCGGCGATTGCCGCGGTAATCTCGTTCCTTCTCTTCCTCAGCTGATCAGCTTCTGCCTGAAGCTGTCTCCACTCAGCGTCGAGCTTCAACAGTAGCTCCACCTGGTCCAGCTTGTCAGGCAGCCCCCTCTTCCGCAGGCTCTCCCTGACTACCTCGGGGCTCTCCCTTACGAGCTTGATGTCCAGCAATCCGGGTTCGCGCTCAAGGTTCTCTTGTCGGTAAAAAAACCAATGTCCCCTCTGGTTGTGCTAAGACTTTTCAAGGACCAAGACCACTCGCAAAGCTCAGTCTTGGAATTACACCAGCACGACGTAGTCTACTTTGGAGTCGTCAACCTCATCGACAAAGGCTACGTCATGGGCGCGATAGACGTCTGGAAGTGCCGTTCCTGCCCGCAGACCTTCTGCGAAGACAAACGGTACGGCATTACAGACCTCGCACCTGAAGTCGGGCTCCCAAAGATAGAGCCCAGCTCAAAATGGGCCGCGCTAATCTGCACAAGAAACACAGGCTCCAACTGGACCCTCATCCAGGCCAAGCCCGGAAACACTATCCAGCATTCCTGCACGCCTGATACAAAACTCGAACTCAAAGTCGGATCCGACTATTCCATACAAACGGGACCTGCCTCAGGCATAGGTCAGCACAGAATCATCCTCGTGGAAAACTTCGTCAACGCACCAGTTGACGTGATCACCGGTAAGAAGCATCTTGGAACAACCAACGCTAACCAAGCGCTCGGAAAACCATTCTCGTTCACCCCACCGCTATCGGCGGCCGTGATCCAGCCGTCGAGATACAATGTTCTCAACCTGACGAGCGTCTTGTTCATCGTTTCAGGAATCTGGCTCGGCTTACTCGCCTCATTCAGCCTAGGAAATCCCGCAGTTCTCGGCGTTTTTGCAATTCTCGCCTTAGCCGCTGTAGTGTCTGGAATCTTCCTGCATAGACCCAAACTCTGGCCAGCTACCTTAGGATTGGCAGCAGTTGCAGTCGCATTTGCTGTTCAGCTATGGATCCAGTTCGGAACAGGCCTCACCGCAAGCGCAACAACACTAGACATACTATTGGCCACATCCGTCATCACCGGATGGCTATCATGGTCACGAGTCAGAAGCCTCAGAGCAAAACAATGGCACCCACTAGACATGCCAGCGTACGGCTGATCATCGATGAATTCTCAGAACCCTTTTCGAAAAGCTGAGGACACTCAGCTGCAATACGACATGGAAATTTTCATCAACGAGATGGGCGAATCGAGCGGTGTCGGCGGCGGCGTCGCCAATTTCCTAACAGGATACGTAATCTACAAGGGAGAAAAGTTCCCGTTTGAAGCAGTTGCATATGGACGAATAGGCGGCCAGAATGTCAGCCCGATACTACAACCTGAAGCGATAAGGAGACTTGAAGAGCTCAAGGTTGACTTGGAGCTTTTCACGGCCCGGTTGCAGAGAAAGATGGTTGAGGGAGAGATGACTTTGAACATTCCCGAGGGAGCCACTCCTCCAGAATAAACCCTTGCAGAAACAGTCAGGCTAGAAATCTCGACCGCTTATCCTTGTCTGGAAAGGCTAGGAGTTGATCGGGACAAGTGTTTCGCCGAAATAGTACGCTTTGAGATTGCAGAATTCGCACCAAGCACCCACGCGATTGTCAGTCTGGTCCGAGAAGTAGACGTTCAGCTGCGTCCGCCCGCATCGCGGACACTCGTGGTTTGTGACCTTCTCCAACAGTCTTACCGTGAATCTACCACGTCCAAAGACTATTATCCAGTAGATCGCACTAAAAGTGAAACTGACAATCGTCCCGACGCTTCATTTTCTTGGACGCGAGCCAAGCCTTCTGCTCGGCAAAACCAGCCTCTGTTGAGAGTGGTTTTTCGCGGAACTTTTCGCTCCCTATTTAAAGCAGGTGTTACCCGAGAGTTTCGGGATTGGTTACAACCGGGGAATTACCTCTGCCCGCAGTCTTCTTGTTGACGGTTGGGCACATGAGCCAGTGCGTGGTAATCTGTCCCTCTTGCGGGGGAGAAATATTGAGCGATAACGAAATGCGGAGAACCCCGAGGGGGAAGATAGTCTGCGACGAGTGTGCCCAGGACACCTATCTGGACGTTCCATTGACCTAGGAGAAGAACAACTATGGACCCAGTTATCCTCGAGTTCGTCGGCGGGATATTAGCCGGAACTCTAGTCGTGCTAACAGTGATGTTTAGAACTGGACACCTGACTATGGTCTTAAGAACTAGCTCCGCTTCGCCAAAGAAAATGCCAATGCTCGCAATTCGGAAAACTAGATCTGTTTCGTCCCGTCATCGAAAAATCTCTGCTCCCAGCCGAAAGGGTCAGAGTACTGTCAGCGTCGCCAGAACGAGGAGGAAAGCTCGAACGAAAACACCAGAAGCAACAATCGCACCAAGTCAGACGCCCAATATTGCCTCCGCAACAGTGTCTTTCGATACTTGTCCTTCTTGCGGACTTCAGGCGCCGGGATCACTATTGGCCGAGCATTTCTTAGGTAGCCCGTCTCACAGGAATGCCCCGCCGAGAATAGCCAAGGTCGATGCTGCAGAGGTTGAGCGAGCCGAGGAAATCAAGGAAGAGGATTCGAAGCAGTCAGTCAGAAATCTGTTACAGATGCTTGTTCCCCCAAGAGCGTTTGGCCGTCGCCATGCTCACAGATTGATGAGTCCAATTTCCTCGATCGTAAAAGAATTAGGCCCGTCGCCCCGGCGCTTTCCGTAAGGACAACGCCATTATCTTTCTTAGCGAACACTTCGGGTTGCGAAATCGCCCGTTTTCAGCCCTGACCTTGAAAAAGAGAGGGGGGTATCTAGATCTCCCTCTAATCGTTCGGGGATGACCCGTTAAAACCCCTAGATTCGCCTCCCCATCGAAGCCAGGATTGTGCCCTGAATCGGCCATCTCGCCCGGAAACCCTGCCAGACAGGAAATCGTTCCCGGGGGAGGGGGGATCTTGCACAGCACACCTCGCGACGCAAGAGAGCCCTCCTCAGACCCCTTGTGAAAGCAATCTTCAGAACTCGTTCATATCATTGGATCCAGAAAGTCGTTCAAGCTAGATCAGATTCCCCCACGACAGTTGAGGATTGTCGAGTTTCTAGTGAGGGATCTCGAGCGGAACCAAAGTAGGCTCCGGCTTCGGGAACGCAGTCTCATGCCGCAGATAGGCTGAAGGATCCCGCAACCGTTTCTTCTCGCAGAGCTTCTCAAGGAACTTCATCGCCTTCCCAACCGGGTCCAACGGCTTTGCATCCAAGTAGCCCGATTCAACCGCGCCTCTAAGAATCTCATCTCCCCGCGGGCTCCTGGTAATCACCGTACTCCAGCCAGGAGACGATCCAATCGCACCAACAGCGATGTCCGCCAATTCGGCAGAATAGTCGACACAAGCATTGCATTCTTCCCGTGCCGCAGCCGCCACAGCCTCCACAGGCTCATCAATAGCCAGCTTATCGCCTGTGTAGACTAGCAACCTGTTTCTCTTGATATTGACCTTCGAAACATTGTTGAGGTCTATTCCTCTCTTGCCCTGGACATAGTCAACCATCATCTTCTGATAATCAAACACCTTAGAACAGAACAGACCGATCGTAAATACGAGATTTCTCGCAAGCTTCGGCGCCGCGATCCAGTGAGTGCTCATACGCCAGTTTCCCTGAAGCTCACAAGGCAAACCGACAAGCGCAATACGCTCTTCCTGGAAGCTAACAAGTGACCGGTTGGGAATCGCTACCTCAGCCAATCCCCCGACCTGGCCTCCAGGCGTGTATCGGGACCCGGCGTGACTCAACAAGTCCTCTTTAGTCCGCGCGATCTGCGGCTCAGGCCGCCAAGGCTTGCCTGACGTGAGACCGGAATTGACGGCGTAATCGATGATCTTTCGATCGAGCGCATAGAGAAGGAGAGAAGTTACCGCCCCACCATCCTGAGCACGCTTGACCACGTCAGGGTCCTTCGACCTGACCGAGTAGGATCCGACATGAATCCCGAGAATCGCCTCTTCAGCAGTTCTCGACCTTCCGAAAACCTGTTGTTCGATCTCTGCGAGCGGTAGCTCGATCCTCGGGCAGCTGTAGTAGCAAACCTGGCAGGCAGCACAAGTACCCCTCATGACCGGTTCTTCTTTTTCGCTGTGAAAGAGAATGTCGATCGGACAGGAGGCAATGCAGGCGCCGCAGTACATACAGAGGTTCTTGTTCACAACCTCCTGGATGAGATTACCGAAGATCTTGAGCTTGATCGGCCGCGCCTTCCAGCCCTCACCCTCAACAGTCGACTTCAGCGGCGTAGGCTGGGGAAGCGCTGGCGACGTTGCGGGTTTCGGAGCTGATTGAGCCGACATTGTCTATTCCTCTTTCTGAGGCACCTGCGACGCGCCCCCAATCGTATCGACGCTGAACACGTACTTGTCGTCCTTCTTCACAGGCGGCTTCGAAAGCCTCTCCGGACTCCACACAAGACGATCACGCGTATACTCGGCAATATCATACTCGACCGTCTCCTCCAACGCAAACTCCGGACAATAATCTGTACAATTGTGTGCTGTCACGTTTCCCGCCACGTACGACTCGTCTCCTTCGACCGAAAGATTCACAACAGGCTGATCACGAACTTCAACTGAGGATATTTTCTCGACCGGCGCGTAGACATAGTCTGAGTCCATTTCAAAGCGAGAAAACGTCTTGACCCTCTTGTCCTCAAATCTGACCTGCATCAGATCTGCCATTGCCGAAACGAAACGGCCTCTAACCGTCACCACGTAGGTAGGTCTCTTTTCTGCATGGATGGCAAGTGCAACTTGGCCAACAATTCCTGTCCGGAAGAGGAGTTGTTGCAGCTGGAAGGCGAGTGTCTTGGAAACCGTTGTGTACTCGAAGAACGTTGAACGATTGCCCTTGGTTGGTCTGTGAAGGTGACTGTCGCCTCTCCATGTTCCGCGTATGAGTTGTCGCTGCTTTTCGACCGGCGCAAACATAGCCCAATCCGGAAGTTTCTTGCTTTCCGCGCCCAGTCCAAAGGTTTCGAAGAATTGAAGGGCAACTACGGAGTGGAGAAGGACATGGGTCGAATTGTGTATCGTAGACCTCTTGGTTTCGCGGCCGAAATATTTCTCGAGGAGTCGGGATGAGTCGGCAATGTACTCTTTTTCATGTTCTCCGAATGAAAAGCAGACAGTTCTCCTCACAGCATAACCTTCTGCAAGATAATACCCGATCAGCCTAAACAAATCAGGCTCTGTTCTCACGCTCAGCTTGCTGCTGAGACGTTTTCCGGTGCTGGGCTGACCAACTACGACTTCCTGTTCGTAAACGTCGATGTCCCGAACCTCCTTGGGGATAGGCATCGTCATGTAGTCGCCCCGTTTCAGTTCAAGGGGTGTCTTCCACATGGGGGCCCTTGGTTTCTTCTCAAGTCTCCCCTTTTTGATGATGTTTCTGGAAGAAACTAGGAGGGGATGATCCTGCGTCACCCTAAGCGGGAAAGGCGTTCCCAATGGTTTGATACTGTAGAGTCTTCCCGAGTAGTTTCGGGTAAGGACCTCGCGCACTCGACGGTAGCGCCCCGTGTGTGTCAAGACCCGGTCGCCAGGCTGTACCTGGATTATAGGTGACACAGATGGGTTCGTCGATACAAGCGTATCAGGAGTTACGCAGAAATGGCAGAAACAACAACGGCCATAGAAGTACTGCGGGTACCATCGCTGTCCCCGTGGCACGATCGTTATGCACTTCTCAGGACAGATCCACGCGCATATCCCGCAACCAGTACAACGATCGAGATGGAGTAAATGTCGTCCCCTGTATCCCTTCTCAACCGCATATCTCTGCTGGGGAAACCTCAACGTGTAAGGTCTATGGAAGAGATGACGAATACCAGTAAGATACGCGATCGAAATATCGAACGCAGCCTTTGCCTTACCAATAATCGGAGCCATCGCCTTTCTACCTGTCCGCCTCAACCGGCCAGTAATCTATACTCCACCAAGCAGTAGGCATATCGGCTAAACGGCTCCCAAGCAGAACCGCAGGAATAGCGGCCATATTCCGATAGGAACCGGTAATGTATCGCGCCCGGTAGGGCTTGTCGCCCCCCTCCCCAATAAGATAAAAGCTACACTCGCCCCGGGCCGACTCGACCCTTCCATACGCAACACCACGAGGCAGCACTATCGGGGCCTTTCTCCTGATCGGTCCGGAAGGAATCTTCTTGACTATCTGGCGTATTATCTTGCAGCTCTCCCGCATCTCATCCATGTGGACCATCGCCCGACTGAAGGAATCACCGTCAGGCCGGGTCGAGACCTCGAAGTCAAGTTCAGGATACGCGGCATAAGGCTCGTCCTTGCGAAGGTCCGCATCAACACCTGAACCCCGGAGAGTTGGCCCCGTGCAGCCTAGCTCGATCGCTTTTTGTTTCGGGAGGACTCCGATTCCCTTCGCGCGAGATGTGAATAGGGGGTTGTTGAAGAATATCCTGTCATATTCTTTCAAACGTTTCTCGAAGTATTCTGTTCGTTTGACAGCTTCCTCAGCAAATCCAGGCGGCAGATCCCGTCGAACACCACCGGGTACGAGATAGGAGTACGTTATCCTGGCTCCAGTGAGCTTCTCCGCAAGATCGATGAATAGCTCTCTGTCACCGAGAGGCCACATGAACATGGTGGTATGCCCGAGAAATACCCCATAGATGGAGAGCCAGTAGAGATGGCTCATGATCCTGTTCATCTCGTTCAGAAGAGTCCTGAGGTATTGTCCCCTTCGAGGAACCTCGACCCCTTGAATCTCCTCGATCGACCTCACCCACGCATGATTGAGATTGGAAGCATCTATGATCGAGGGTCTTTCGATAACTGGAATGCTTTTGATGATATTTCTGAGCTCGATTATCTTCTCGATTCCTCGGTGTACGTAGCCGGGGTCTGGTGAAACGTTGACAATGATATCTCCATCCACTTCCACGATCAACCGCATGTGACCTGAGCCGGAGTGCTGAGGACCAACGCTCAGCGTGAGCGTTTGAGCTCCGGAGTCAGATGTCTCGGTGGACTCGACAGTTGTCAGGGGAACGGGTTTAGGAGGAGCCGACATTGCTGTCTCAGTCTGTAGGAAATCGTATGTCTTTCCGGAGAGGAGGAGGCCCGTCCCAGTTGTCGGTAAGAAACAGCTTCTCCAACCTCGGATGGCCCTCGAATGTTATTCCGAACATCTCGAAGCTTTCTCTCTCATAGTTCTCAACGCCCGACCAGACAGAAACCAGAGACCCCACCCTCGGCGCGTTTCTTGGAACTGACTCTTTCAAGTCAAGGACGAGATCTCGCATTCCCTTAATGCTTATCGATGAAACATGGTAGACTATCTCGAACCTGTTTTCTCGGTTGTAGTCAACAGCAGAGACCCCGTTCGGATGGTCAAACCCGAGTTTGTCTCGGAGAAAAACTGCGACGTCCTTGATCTTTTCGGGAGCGACCGTCACTTCAAGCCTAGCACGACGGATAATGTTCGTTTCCTTGATGTCGGCGGGAAAGCTCTCTTTGAGCTTCTGTACGAGAGCATCTTCTCTTTCGTGCGAAAGGCTCATCCCTGCTCGTACACCTTTGATCTTCGAATCTTCTCTTGGAGCATGATGATCGCCTGCTCCAAAGCCTCCGGTCTCGGAGGGCAGCCAGGAACGTAGACGTCTACTGGTACAAACTCGTGCGCGCCGTTGACTATACTATAGGAATCATGGAATAGGCCGCCGGACATGGCGCAGTCTCCCATCGCAATAACATACCTAGGCAATGCCATCTGATCGTATATCACTCGGAGCCGTTTCGCCATCTTCTTCGTGATAGTCCCCTCGATCACAATCAGGTCCGACTGCCGGAGAGAACCTATCGGCAGAACACCGAACCGTTCAAGATCGTGTCGCGCACCACTTGCCGCGCCGAACTCAGCACTACAACATGCTGTTGTGATATTGACCGGCCATAGCGAGTACATTCGCGCCCAGTTAATCACGTTTCGAATCGGCCCAGTGTCAACGACCTTCTTGACAAGATCGCTTAGTTTTCCAACCCAGATGCTCAACCCCTCTGCAAGCGTCGCTACAGGGTCTTCTTCCTGGGCAGTTCTCTGAGCGGACAACTATCTCAGCTACTAGTTTCTAGGTTGTTTTGCCTATTTATCCGCATCTTCACGAGTATAACGAGACTTACGTTAGCTTCTCGTGATTCCTCGTGATAAGACTCTTGACTAGACTCTATTAGAGCGACCGCTTCAACTGTTAGAATCGGGTTGTCTCTACCCCTCTTTTATAGGGTCGCAGACTTCATTTTTCCGGAGGCTTCTTCCTATATGCAGCCGGGTTGAACAATCCTCCCTTTTCCTTCTCAGTTGGCTTGAAGCTCTCAGAGATCAACAACTGGAACCCTTCGAGAGCGTTATCGATTACTCCTTTCAGCTCGACCTCGGCAGAGATGTCGTGGGTCACCGCTCCTCGCTGGTTGACGATCTTCGACTTTCTCAGGACATTAGCCATGTCTGCCTCTGCAAAACCACAGAGCTTCATCAGGCTGATCAAGTACAGTGATGTTTTGCCGTCGAGCGATTCCTTGGAAGCACCGATCAACTTGGCAAGTTCCGCGCGATAGATGTTTCCCTGTTTCGAGACGGCAGCCTCGACAAGGTCCTCTAGAATCGGCACTGGGACCCTGACGAGAATAGCCATCTACAACGCCTTACTCGGATGAAATCTACGTATCCGGGAAGATAAGTTAGCGGGTAGAAAAGAGGTCTGGTAAGTTGTCACTCCGCCCTCCTCGAATCTTTTTGCAGAGTCAGTGGATGTGTGTGTTGAGGAGTGAAGTTAATAGCCTCAACTAGCCCTTTCTATTCTGAGTCGCAGAGCTCGGGGATTAGAATGGCTAAGCTGGAAACGACGTGCATGCTGGAGAGCTTTCGAAGATTCATGATAACAAGCACGTGTCGATCCTTCATTCCAAACGAGTACATGGCGGATCTTTCCGTGTTCCCCGAACGAGCCCGCGAACTAGGAACAATGTACGTTGAGGCTGAAGACAAGGTGACTTTGAGCCGGGTGAACGACATCAGCTTCGTCCGCGTCAGCTATGTTTTAGGAATAATCTACAACTCCAAGAGTGGGCACACTCAGCTAAAATGGAGACATGTTAGAGGCGACCAGGGAAGACTGAGCGGCGAGGCTAGCACTAACACCATGGTGAACCTCTACGAAGCCGGCGCGCTTGACAAATCCTTCATTAGAGCAATCGCTGCCCAGATACACTGAAAGAAAAGCTGCCATCCCTATTCTCTTCGCCGAAAGACTTCAGTGAATATTGACCCAACACAACTCGCGGGTTCTTGACCAAGCTAATTCTTCGCTAGCGGATGACGCAGGCTCAGCCTATGGCTAACCTTCAAGACAGTTACAATATCCTTTATCTCGACAGCTGAATCCGTGGAAACCGGAAGGGTGGTTGGACTGCCGAAGTCGTTCGAGACTGGAATTGACGCTTTGGACAAAGTCCTTCCAAAGGGGATTCCCAGAAACAGCCTTACTATTCTGGCGGGAGACCTTGGGACGGGAAAGTCTGTGCTGATGGAACAACTCCTCTACAGTATGCTGAAGGTGGAGAAGGAGCCGTGCATCTACATGAATTTTGAAGGACCCCCTATAGCACTTCAACAGGATATGGAGTCGTTCGGCTGGGACATCGACCGGTATTTGGATTCTGGACAGCTCAAGTTTCTAGACTGCTTCTCTTTCCGAATGGAACCAACTGAGACTCCGAAATATTCTCACTTCGTCAAGGATCCGAAAGATCTTCACTCTGTCACGAGTGCGCTATTCACGATGATGGAAGAGATGAAGATGATGGGAAGAGGGGCCGTCTTTGTCGATTCCTTGACAGAGATGTTTACGCTAGTTCAGGAAGAGAGGCCGTTGGTCTTCCACATGCTTGACGGTGTCAAGTCTTGGCGGGCCAAGGGTCCCAAGGAACGTCTAGTTCCGTTCTTCTGCTCTCACCACACGCCGCTGCGAGCGTATGCTGATCTTGACGATTTGCTATTCTATGTGGTTGATGGAATAGTTGATGTTAGATTCAACCCGGGGTTCGCCGATAGAGGCCTACTGGTCAAACAGTTCCGGGTACGAAAGATGAAGGGCGCGCCTCATGAAACCTATTGGGTGACATTCCAAGTTACCGCTTCCGGAATCGTAGAGGTTCCGCTCCCAGTCCCTGTACTGACGTCGGACAAGCCTCGTACAAGCAGAAAGAAGTAGCTCTTGCCAAAGGTTACGCTGGAAGGGCTAACAGTGCCCACTACCCATCATCCTCCCGTTCATCATGACAATAACCATTCGATTCCCACGAGCCACGCTGCTCCTCACAGCGGGGCTCCACGAATCAAGGTGCCATACTCCAAGAATCCCGTTTACGTTGCTGAGGGCTACAGCCCGCCTGTAGTCTCCGGCCGCAATTTCGAGTACGAGACGACACCGCAAAACGCTGCTTACTGGCAAGCGCTTACGCTCACCTATAGACAGGCTATGAAGAAAGAAGCTGATACCAGGGGCATCGATCTCCGTCTTCTCCTCGACGAGCGACGGTCAGGAGCTTTCCATTGTGTCGGATGCGGCAAGCCCATGGTCATGCGGGAGTTGTTCGCTAATGGCGACAGGGTCTACCAGTGCTGGAACGGGGACTGCGTGAAGAGAATCATACGATACCAGTATCAGGCCCAAACTGGCCGCGTCATAGAAGTCACATAACCGTCTTGTTCGTTGACGCTTCAGCCGAGAGGAATATCTACCTAGAGATAGCCATTAACTCGTACCGATTACGGCTATAGCTAGGTGTCTATCGCATCCGGGAAACGTGATGGGGCTCAATCTTCAATAGAACCCTTTTCTCGCCAGGTCTTCTATTCTGATATTTCTCAGCACCAGTGTATTTCTTCGCCATCTTATCGATGTGCCCTTCGGCTTCCGGTCCAGTTATCTGTTCGATGACGCGACCGCGAATCATTACGAGCTTGTACGGGTTCCCTTGCTCCGTAATCGCGAGAGCAACCTGCGGATTCTTCTTGATGTTTCTGTGTTTCACGCGACCGACTGCTGTGTTGATGAGCACATGGTGTCCGTCCGTATCGACCCATGTGGGAGTGACTTGAGGCGAGCCGTCGGGATTTACGGTGGCTAAGAAGATGAAGTTCTTACCCTCGAGAATTTTCCGTGCATCATCATCGAGTTTCGTCATAGTTGAACAATCAAGAACCTCACTGGGATTGCCCCCTTTATTGGTTTCTTCTGAGGAGTAGCCGGTTCGTTCGACGGAACGTATCTGCTCAGCTGGCCTATGCCTCGACTGACGATCCCTCTCGATACCTTCGGCTCTCATTCAAAGTTACGTGAGACTTTAGTCCCGTGTTGGTTCTCGTTCGACAGGTTCTGTTTCGCGGGGAGCAGTCAGGTGCCACAAGCCAAAACGACTAGATACGCTGTCCTCTTTGCGGTATCGATTATCTCCCTGACCTATGCAGGCCTTCCTCCTGCCGCGCGTGCCGTTCCTCAATATTCGTTGACACCACTACCATTCATAACGCAAGAGGGATACTCGGTTCTTCTGATTCTGAATGTAGTTGGAGCTTCTCCTAGTACACTGTACCAGTTCAACTTCCACGTTAGGGATCCCTCGACGAAGGTATGGAATTCGGTTCTCGAAAACTATACGACATTCTCAGGTCAAACACAGTTCAGCCTACTCCCATCATATCCGAGCGCTGCGTTCATAGGGGCTGGCGGCGGCACAAGCTCCCTCGTAGGGCAGTATGTCGGATGGGTTAACCAGACAAGGCCGGCATTGGCAACGAACACTGCCGTGGCAGTTACTACCAACGGTTTCTTTTTCATTCTCACGGATAATACCGAGTATCAAAGGACTGACACGGTGGGAATAAGAGCTACAGGATACAATAGCTTAGAACCTGCGACTGTAATCATAAGAACCCAAACGAGTTCGACAGTCGTTCTCAACGCGACGACCGCGGCCTCATCAGTGGGAATAATCACCGTCTCCTGGAAGATTCCTAGAAACGCAATTATCGACAACTACCTAGTCACCATAACAGGCAAAGTTACGGCGAAGACCCCGCCAGACGCACAGGGCTTCATTGTGCGAGCTGCAACAATGTCTATCTCAACATTCACTTCTAGCAAGACCTCGTATCAGAGAACGGAGACAATGAAATTCTCGTTCAAGTCAACCTACCCAGATGGACAATACGCTAACAGTGGAACAGCGCTGTTGATTTTGGCGAGCCCTGTCGGAAGCAGTGTACCGCTGACAGCTGTGTATGACAGCATTGCTCAGACCTTCAACGCGACCTACAAGATATTTCCTAATAATCAGACAGGCATTTGGACTGCGTCGCTAGGGGTCAATGGTTTTGATGATGGATTCGGGAACAATGGCCCAAACACGGCGGTGACAACATCACCTCAGCTTCAACCCGCGGTGCTCGCAATCACTATTACTTCCAAGTCTTATTTTGCCATAGGCGAACAGATTAGGTTCAATGCCACGATCGAGTACCCTGACTTGACAAACCTCCAGTCGGGTCAAGTGGCTGCCTTCCTCTTATTCTCAGGAGGCGGACATAATGACACGATACCGCTGGTCTACGATTCAACGATTAACTTCTGGGTTGGAACCTATACGCCCGGTAACGAGCCTGGAGGCCTATGGTCGCTAACCGTGGCAGGGGCCGATTCAGCTTCCCCAGCAAATTCTGGAAAAGCGACGAAAACCATACAGTTGCAGGATAGGGTTCCTACAGCTAGTTTCACTTTTACTAGCGGAACCATTCTCACATCTGCGTCGGTCAGTTTTGATGGAAGCGCTAGCTTCGATCCTGATGGGACGATTGTGGGTTACGCGTGGGATTTCGGTGACGGATCGACAGGATCGGGAGTGACCCCCTCTCACAGCTACTCCATAGCCGGCACATACACTGCCAAGCTAAATGCCACTGACAACAGCGGCTCGACCGCAGTTTCCGCCCAGTCAATAACAATCACTGACCGACCCCCTGTCGTCACAACAGCACTATCCTCGACAAATCCCTCACCTGGACAAGCGGTTATCATAACGATCACAGCCTCTGACCCTGACGGCACACTTGTAACCACCACTGTGAACTGGGGTGATGGGACCACCGACACCATATCTGGTCCTCCCTCCACAGATAGCCACACATACTCTTTGACGAACGGACCCCCTTCGGCAACCTTCACTATCACTGTAACCGTACACGACAATAGTGGTTCGACATCAAGCGCAACACCCAGCATCACAGTCACCGACCAACAGCCACTCATAACGTGGACCCCGCCCGCGGCGACCAGTTTGTCTGGCCAGGCAGTCACAGCGGCGATCTCAACCTCTGACCCAGATGGAACCGTTACGAGTGTCACCGTCAACTGGGGTGATGGAAAGGTCGACACACTGACATCTGGGACAACGACGGGCAGTCACACCTACTCGTTAGCGAACTCCGCTACGTCTGCAACCTACACTATTACGGTCACCGTAGTCGATAACAATGGATCCACGAAGACCGCAACATCGAGCATTACCGTTCAATCGAATCAGCCAAACAATAGCGTCTCTTTTCCACTCTACTATTTTGGAATTCTTGCAGCGCTAATCGCAGTGCTGCTGACAGGGGCATTCCTAGCTTTCAGGAGACACAAGGTGACGCATGCGAGGTTGAAGATTGATCTCGAGGCTGTCAAGGCAGAAGCAGGACGGATCGAGAACCAGGAATTCTTCCAGTCTGTAAAAGACCAATTGAAGAAGGATAAGGAATGACAAAAGTAATCGCCGTCCACTCTTTCAAGGGCGGAACTGGAAAAACAACACTAACCGCCAACATAGCAGCAATACTCGCCAAGAACCGAAGAGTAGGAGTCATGGACCTCGACCTGTCCGGACCGGGCTTACACGTGCTCTTCGGTTTGAAGAAGAGCGAGATCAAGGCAACCCTCACCGATATATTTCTTGGAGACGCAACGCCAGCGGATGTGGTGATAGATCTGACACAGAGGTTCAACCTCAAGAAAGGAGGACTGTTCTTCTGTCCGGCAAGCAACAAAGTGGAGGATATGCTACGATTGCTTAAGTCCGGGTTGGAAGTCGAAATATTCCAAGACACAATACAGAAAGTTGGAGAACAAAACAAGCTCGACTATATCATCGTCGATACTCATCCTGGAGTCGAGAACGATACTGTTCTCGCGATGGGTTGCTGCGATGCTCTTGTACTTGTGTCAAGGGTTGATCAGCAAGACTTGTTCGGAACGGCTGTAATGGTGTTGTTAGCGGAAACATTCGAGAAACCCACCTTCCTCACGCTTAACATGGTTCCGCCCGGTGTCCGGATCAAGGACGCCATAAAGGTCGGCCAGGAACTGTCCCAGTTGTTCAGGTCGCGCTTCTTGCAAGCATTCGAGTTTCAGCTGGACGTAATCAACAACCTGAGCAGATCCGTATTCGTCGTGGACAATCCCGACTCGTCTTTCGCCAAGAAGGTAACCGAAGCCGTAGATACCCTAGAGAGAGAATTATCAGGAGCGACAAAGATTGCAAACTAACCCCAAACGCTCAACAGGCTACGACCTCCGAAGACTCGTAGGATCGGTGAACCAGCTCCGCTTCAACGACAACAAAGGAGAAGTGTCATTTTTCGGACAGAAAATGATCATCCTCCGGAGAGATGTTATTCGGATTATGCGGGAAGCTCTCGAAAGACTGGTCGGAGATCAGTCAGCACCGTTCCTCTCTTACTTGGCGAGTGGCATAGGCGTGCACGAAGGAAGTATTTTCAGGGAGAGCATCGGGTCCACAGGCGAGCAGAGCAGACAGAGCCTAGAGAACTTGGTTCACTCGGCACTGGAAGACACGAACCTCGGACTGGGCAAGATCCGAATCGACGGGCTCGACTTCGACAAGAGCAGCGCAAACATAGTTGTAGCCAACTGCTTTGAAGCCACGGAGAACGGGTCATCGGAAGAACCAAACTGCATATTCACCAGCGGATTCCTAGCTGGAATATTCGCCGAGGTGCTCGACAAAACGGTTCAGGCAAAAGAGGTCCGCTGTATATCGCAGGGCGCGCCAGAGTGCGAGTTCCAAATCTCCCTCGTCGAAACAGGTGATGGACAAGAAGCTGAAAGGCCAAAAGTAGACCTGAAAGACGTTGACGGTGGAGCCCCGCTGAAGGGAGAAGTGAAACCAGGCACCGGTGGAGGCTCAACCAACTCGAAATCGGCCATAGGCACGTCAGAAGGCACTTCGGAAGATCAAACCGAAAGGTCGGACAGCGCCGATATGGATGCTGGAGTCGAGAAAGCGGCCAGAATCGCCAAACACAAACAGCACTTCTGGAACAAGTTCAAGAAAGAATAGACCACTCCGGACAGATAGATCGTCGGAAAGTCTTTGTTTCTAGCGTAGCCAGAGGCGCCGGGAGTGGGATTCGAACCCACGAGGGCGTGACGCCCAACGGCTGTCGTGTCCTGGCCCTCATCTCTTGAGATCTCGAGGCCGTCGCTTTAACCACTCAGCCATCCCGGCGTGAACTGCCACTGGGATGTCGGTCTTAAACCACTTTCGAAATGGACCGAGTGCGTCAGGTTCTTTCTATTTTCCACTTGAAAGCGTCGTGCCAGGATTTTGCGCGAACTGGGCAGTGTTAGGAGTTGAGAATACCGGATCGTTTCGTTGCACACGTTTCGGATAGAGATGGTCCGCGACCACTCGATCTCGAAGCAAGACCATCCTGTCTCTCAGAGAGTCTTGATAGGAGAAGTCCGCCCTCACCTGGTATTCCTGGCAGAGCAACGTCATTGTTCGATAGATGAGCACACGTGCGCTTGCTCCGAGAGAATCCATCAGGACTGCGACAACATCGTCAAATCGCGAGGATATTTCCGGGCGTTCAATTCCTTTCTTTGCAAGTAGGTCGTAGATGACATCGCGTACCGTCGAGCCCATGCCGTCGAGCGCGTTTCTGAAACACTCGTTGACTGTTTCATGGAACAGTGTCGAGATCTGAGTGCGCAATAGTCAGTGGCCTGGAAGAGAGCATGTCCTCGGTCGAGCGGATACGTGTGTTGTAACAGTCAATTACCTTCTTCGGGACTGCGAAAGCCTCTTGTCTATCTTAGTTTTTCACTATTTCTGGTCGATGGGGAATGGGGTGGGGGAGAAAGGACGGTTTCAGCGACAGTGAGGCCAATTATCTCGCGAACGCGAGCCCTTTCTAGGCTGCGTGGAACAATGGCTGTGTCACCGTACAATTTACATTCAACGGTTTTATATGCCGTTAACAACGGGTTCATGAGGAAGGATTAGCCTTGGCGGAAGGTAACGTTCGAAAACTCATCGAGGACGCTAGTTTTCCAAACCAGTGGCCTACAAAAGAGACGCATATTCAGCACAAGGTCCTCTACAAGAACGGTGTGAGCAAGGAGTACGGGGTCCATGGGAGCAATGTGGGTGTGGACTTTGACATCTGCATCGCCGACGGCATCTGCATCACCGTCTGCCCTGTGAACGTGTTCGACCGGCTCGAACTTCCCGGTGAACAGGAGAAGATGGACAAGGGTGTTACCAATGATAGTGGGAAGGCGCCTTTGGCGAACTGGAAAGCGGATCCGGCCAGGGAGCAGGACTGTATCTTCTGTCGGGCCTGCGAGATCCAGTGCCCCGTCCAAGCGATCAAGATCACCGAGCCCTAGATCATCTCGCATAGTTCGTAGCTCGAAGGTTATTTTCACAAGGGTCCGGAGAGACGACTCTTTGTGTCCCGAGATGCTCTGTGCTATACCCCCCTCCCATGTTTTATAGAGAAAATTTTCTGTCAGGCACGGATAATCGGCGAGTCTCGCGGTTCAGGGCACAATCCGGGCTTGGATGAAAAAGCAAAATCATGGGAAATCTAGAACGATCTCCGAACGAATTAGGGCGAGAATCGAGCCATGTTCCAGATCCGAGATCAGGGCTGAAAATGGGCGAGTTCTCACTGCAAGAGCTAGGTGCTAGGAGTCAAGTCCCGATTCGAATGGCTAACCCAATAGGGTGGGCTTTGCTGCGGCTGAACATTTGGACAAACCTGATCATCCTGTAGGATATCCCATACTTCTTCTTAAGAAGTGAGAAGAGGTGTTCGGAGGATTCTGGTTCGATCATCCGTGCCTCTCCATCAACCCATGTGCCCTTGATGGTGCCTCGCGCGCTGCATGTGGCGACCCGGACTCGTGGGTTGTTTCGGATGCGCTTTATCTTTCCGGTGCTAGAATCAGTTCGAATGAACAGCTCCCCGTTCTCTTCGATGAACCATACAGGGGTGCGAACGGGGTCTCCAGTTTTCCGGTATGTTTCGATGCTGATGTGTTTCTGGCCCGCGAATTGAGACAATTTGTCTCCTGCCACGGTCAATTGAGATTGCTCCACGGTCGAGGTTCCTCTAGGGGACGCCGATGGTGTTGCCTACACCAACTAGGATAACGCTGTCGCCCGGCTTGGACTTTGATCTGATCTCGTTCTGGACCCTGTTGACCGCGGCGTCAACTCCAGTCTTGATCAAAGGTGTGATTGAGGATATGGCTTCCTTTGAAGACATTTTCACGACCACAGCCAGGAGGGGAATCTGGTTCTTCGAAGCGCTAGCTTCGATGTGGTATCGTTCTGTTCCGGGCCCGCCGATCGCGGCACCAATACCCTCTGCAACATCACCGCTGGGTTCTCCTTCGAACTTCAACGCCGCATCGACCGTCACTACGAGTCCTATTGGTCCTGATTCCTGGATTAGCTTCTCAACTGCAAGACCTGGTTTTCCGACGTTTCCTCCTGGACCCTTTGCTCGGACGACCCAGACTCGTCGGCCTTCAAAGTCGACGTCGTAGACCATTGTGTCTTTGACAAGTTCGTTGCCTTGTCGTCCAGCAGTGATCTGACTCACGACCAGGGGTCCTACTCCATCACCGATGGGCTGGGCCTTTGCGAACGCATCTATGGCCGCCCCGTACGCTTCTGCCTCTTCCATTATCATCGGTAGGGCCATCTGAAGCTGTGCGAGCATCATAATTCCCCCAGTCTTCTTGGCGAGAAGATAGAAGTGGCGGACCAGACGGAACATGCCGTCCAAGCCTATTGAGATCTCGAGCTGGTTACTGAGAGTGTTCACATCGGACTCTGTGGCGTTAGGAGCGATGGCCTTGACTTCCATCTTCAAATGATCATCGTACGTGTCTAGAACATGTTCCAGTTTCCCGACTATCCCAGACGGATCGAGGCTCACCGGGGTTATAGTGAATGAGTTATTGAGTCGGTCAATCTTGGTCTCGACCGTTTTCTTATCCATCTGGAATCGGGATATTGAGTCGACGAATTTTTGGCGAGCAGCGGTCTTACTCCTCTCCAGTTTTCCGAGGCTCCGCTTGACGCTGACAAGCTGCCATTGGACTTGGAGGCGTTGCCCGTAGAAGAAGATGAGAAAGAATGACGCGAAGTAGATCAGGTTGACTATCTGGCTGAGATCGATTAGGGCCATGCTACTATTCTACCCTTCCCTGGAAGCGGACACTGCTATAGGTGATTCCTTCAATCTCAGTAAAGCCTTTCGTTTTGCGTTGAGCCGTATGAAGCCCACCTCAACCTCTTCCTTTATGGCAAGCTTTGACAGCGCCATCAGGATGTCCTTCATCTGTTTGACCGCGTGGGAGCCGATTTGGATGATCACGTCACCGACTCGCATGCCCGCCTCGTAGGCCGGTCCTCGCGAGTCTACTTCGACCACTAAGACCCCTGAGTCCGCTGGTAGGTCGTATCTTCTTGCGATTGCCTGATTCATGTTGGCCCCTGATATTCCAAGCCACGGCCGAATGACTCGTCCTTTTTCGAGGATCTGCTGTACCACCCATTTCATGGTGTTGACGGGGATGGCGAAGCCTACTCCCTGAGCGAAAGGAATCATTGCCGTGTTCATTCCTATCACGTTTCCGCCGATGTCTGCAAGGGGTCCCCCGCTGTTTCCAGGATTGATCGCCGTGTCCGTCTGGATGAGTCCTTCGAAGATGAAATCTGTACCGGGCAAGGGCCGTCCGAGGGCGCTTACGACTCCCATGGAAACTGTTGGTCCTCCCTGGAGCCCGAGGGTGTTGCCGATCGCGAGGGCGATTTGTCCAACTTTCAGTTTCTCCGAGTCGCCTAGGCTAGCAGCTGGGAGGCCATCCGCGTCTACTTTGATTACAGCGATGTCAGTTGAGGCGTCTGAGCCGACGACTTCGCCGAGGAATGTTCTACCATCTTTCAAGTGAACTTGCACTCGTGTCGCTCCATCGATGACGTGGTTGTTAGTGATGACGTATCCGTTGCGATCGATTATTAGTCCGGAGCCCTTCCCTTCGATTGGAACGAGACCGTAGCGGAAGTCTCGGGTAACTCGGACACTATCAATGCTGACTACGCTTTCGCTTAGCCGTTCGACTGCCTCGGTAACCTGGGTCTCTAGTGCGGATAGTGCTGTTGTCATGTTTAGAGTCCCCAGCTTGTTTTTCCTACGGGTGTGATTCTCAGGTATATCTTGTCGTCTTTCGCTTTAGTCTCAACGAGCCCAGTCACCTCAATCCCACGTGGGATTAGTCGGTTGGCTGATTCCAAGTCGTCAACAAGGAGAGTGATCTTTTCCTCATCCAAGTCTTGGAATCGTGGGCTATACTGTAGGTTCCAGCCACTCAGATAGAGGTAGCGTCCATCGAACTCGTAGATTACAGGGACAATATGAGGTTGGGAGTCTTCACAGACGAAGGCAATTCTGGCGAGGCTCCTCTCCATCAGGTATCGGTATTCTCTCTCGGTGAAGCCTCTGACACCGTCTTTGTGTCGCATCATGTCTGGCCACCCTAGGGGTTAGTCACGCTTATATACTTGGTAGTCCAGGGAAACTAAGTGGGTATTAATTAGTTGAGTAAGTCAACCCAGGTTAACCAAGACATTACAAAAGAGCAGTCCGAAGAATGCTTACTGCTGCATTCCGCCTGGAACGACCTTGCCAAAGTCTGGACCCTACCCGTCATCCACGCGCTCGGGCTCAAGGAGCCCGCAAGATTCAACGAGCTGAAGAGGAGGATACAGGGGATAAGCGCTACGAGCCTCGCGGAGAGATTGAACGAGCTGGACCAGAGAAAGATCATCGAGCGTAAAGTCTACCCAGAGACTCCCCCAAGAGTGGAATACTCTCTTACCAAGAAAGGGATCGAACTGCATGCGCTTCTCGGCGACCTCGCCGAATGGGTGAAAAAGTGGGACAAACCAGACATTGCTGGTGCGGAAAGGGTTCGAGAAGAGAAGATTCGGCCGCTCGCTCGTGCTAAGTAATCAGAGCCCTATCTGATAACTGAAAGGCACTGCTTGTCGTTCGTCCCGTTTCTCTCCATTAAGTCTAGTCACGCAGGGACTGGGACCCTTATGCACCAAGTTCTTGCCTTGCCTTCATGGTCTTCATTAGATCGCCGCGGGTGACCATTCCAGCAATTTTGTCTCCATCCATAACGACCAGTCTCCCGACTCCGTTCTTGGCCATCAGTTGCAAGGCGTCGGTGGCTGATGTTGCCGGACTCACTGTGATCGTTCGTTCGTAGGGAACCATTGCTTGGCTGACCCTCTCGACCTCTCTCTTCTCGCGAGGAATCGACCGGACGGACGACATAGTGACAACCCCGAGCAATTTCCCGTTTGAGACGACCGGATAGCCTCCGTGGGGATGGACAAGGAAGTAGTCAGAGACGAGCTGCTGGACGGACGCATCGGGCGAGACGGAGAGTAGATCTCTGGTCATGATGTCGCCAACCCTGACACCGGAAAGAGACTCTGTCAATCTGGTCTGTCTCAAGCTTGTCTCTGCGCCGGATCGGATGAACCAGCCGAGAAAGATGATCCATAATCCATTGACGAAATCGCCGAAGACAACGAAGAACAGCCCGACAGCCATCATGAGTAAGGAGATGACTTCGCTAACTCGGGTTGCGTTAGCTGTGGCACTGAGGAGATTTTTCGATCGGTTCCAGAGGCTTCCGCGGAGGACTCTGCCTCCATCCAAGGGGAATGCTGGGATTAGGTTGAACGCGCCGAGTACTCCGTTGAGGAGTGCCGCGTAATAGAGCGTTGCGATAACGGGTACTGGTCCGTTTACCAACATTGTCAGAACCCAGAAGGCACCGAGAACAATTGCAATCAGAAAGCTTGTGAGTGGGCCTGCTGCGGCCATGCGAACTTCGAGCGCAGGATCCTTCGGCTCCTCGCTCATCTCTGAGACTCCGCCGAAGAAGAAGAGTGTGATCCTCTTGATTGGTAGGCCGTTTTTCTTTGCGATGTAGGAGTGGGAGAGTTCGTGGAGGAAGACTGAGACGAAGAGGATGATAGCGGACACGATTCCTATTGCCCAGTAGGTGGTCGCACCAAGGCCAGGATAATGCTGGGGCATGTAGCCTTCAGCGAGCGACCAGGCGATTAGGAGAAGGACGAGCCAGAGGGTGTAGTGGATTCTGACGGGAATCCCAATTATTCTCCCGATGTTAAGCGACATTAGCCTGCCCTGCTTGTCGATCACGTTCCTTTCTTAGCCTTGTCCTAGGTTCTCGTCTCTCCCACTCTTGCGTCGCCTGATGCTCTGTGCTATACCCCCATACCCTGTTTTCTAGAGAAAATCTTCTGTCTGGCATGGATAATCGGCGAGTCTCGCGGTTCAGGGCACGGTCCCGGCTTGGATGAAAAAGGCAAAAAGACGGTAAATCTAGAACATTCCCGAACGATTTTAGGGCGAGAATCGAGGCATGTTCCCGACTGCCGAACAGGGTTCATTTCAAGCGATTCTGCCCTTCCCTCAACGCGAAGAGATCACTGAAGAGAAGAACTGCAGAACATCGCTAGCCAAAGTGCTCTCGCCAAACTTGGCTGAGGCAAGCTCTCCGGCGCGACCAACTATGAAGGCTGCGACTCTTGCAGCGTCAAAAGGAGTTCTACCTCTTGCAAGATGTGCACCTGCGACCCCCGCGAGGAGATCGCCATACCCTCCTTTCGTCATGTAGGGAGAACCTCTAGGATCAACATAGGTTCGTTCTCCATCAGAAACGATGTCTGGAGCGCCCTTAACAATCACGGTTGCATCATATTGCTTGGCTAGAGTTTTGACGGCCGTTCTTCTCGCGTCGGCGGCTGGTGGCCATGATGTTCCAGATAGAACCCGGTATTCTCCCGCATTCGGTGTCAACAGTACTTGCTTTCCTTTAATCGACCCCGCTTTAGCAGCGAGGGCATGGAGTGCTTCGGCATCCAGAACCATCGGTGTCTTACACCTTTGGATAATATCTAGCAATGCTCCGTGCGATTCCGGGGTCCGAATGACCCCACAGCCTACGACCAGTGCGTCAGCGTTTTCGAGCAACTCAATCACAATGTTCGGGTCCGGGAAGGACGAATCGCAAGGCACCGTTATCAGATCAGGGGAATATGCTGCGACAATGTCCGCGGCTCGCTTCGGTGCAACCACTGAGCCGGCATAACGGTCGCTACCTCCGCAAACGACGACCCTGCCAAAGTCGCCCTTGCGAGCGTTGTTAGATCGAGACGGATAGAACTCCTTGAGACTAAGCCCTCTCTTGGCGCCTCGAGGGTCCAAGGTTCGAATGCGTTGCTGAGCACTTTCACTGGAGGGCATTTGGAAAGAATCGGATGTGATAGTAGGTAGGAAGATAGGGTTTCGCTAGTGGTTCTAGGTGACGTACTTGACCGTCTAGAACCGAGCGATTGCTCTCTCTGCCCTTGCTGGAAGGCGACGTCGGGACGCGCTGCCCCGGGGTTTTGTCATGAGCCTCTTGATCTTCAATCCTATGTTTTCGAAGACCTCTTCGATGGACCAGCCTTCTTCTCTGAACTCGACCTGGTGTTTGGGCATTCTTATCAATACGTGAACCTCGAAATGCTTCCTCTCCTTCCCTTTAGAGAAGGCCCTGACGGTGGCTCGGGCCTCCCCGAGCTCAGGATAGACGTGGCTGAGAGATTCTATTGATCTTTGGAATTTTATCTTAGCTAGGGATGACTCGATATCATTGTCGTCGAGGCCGACAATGTACACGGGCAATGGGGTTGAGACTTCCGGCGTTTGATGCAATTTCAGATCTCACCTCACCACCAGAACGGCGCAATTAGCATGAGTGACAACACCGCTTGATACGCTTCCAAGGAGCATTTTCTTGAAACCTCCCATTCCACGTGTCCCCATGACGATTAGGTCAATCTTCTCGTTGGCCGCGTAGTCAGTTATTGCTTGAACAACAGAGCCAACAGTTTCGCTGGTTTGAGGCTTAGACTTCACGCCTTTTTTCTCAGCCATCGACAAAGTTCGCCCCACCACTTCCAAAGCAGCTTTTCTTGCGTACGATTCGTAAGCCTGGATGGCCTCCCCAGATGGAGATGGAGCAGAAGGAAACAAGGTCATGTACTCGGGGTAGCCCCGGAACACGTTCAATACGAAGAGTTGGGCGCTGAATCTCTCCGCTAAATCCACCGCGACCTCCGAGGCTCTAGCCGAGCCTTCGGAACCGTCCACAGCTACTAATATTCTCTGGAATCGCAAGCCAGACTCGTGTTTGGGACTCTGCTTTCCGACGGTGCTCATTGCCAACGTTTTCTTCCAAAGAAGGTAGTTCCATTTCACGCTATTTAGATGCAATGGTTCAGATTCGGCGTCCCGACCACTGAAGGCTCAGAGTTCAACTCAACCAGCTTGACAAGAATCGAGAGTCTCGGCTTGGCCGCTCATCTTTGTCAAGTCGGAGTGTTCATACTCGAGACGCTATCAAGTAACACTCTGGAGTCTACAAACTTCCCAACTGGTTCTGCTAATCATATGAACTGGAAAATTCAGGAGAAGGAGGTCTATCGAAGAAGGTTCTTATCCCTCATGTGGGACGGCGAGTTTCATGAGTAACCTGAAAACAGAACTAGAACACATCAAGCACCACATCAAGTACCCGGCGAACAAGACACAGGTCATTGCAGCCTGCAATAACATGTCGGACGTCCCGTCAATCGACAAGGATTTCGTCGCCAAGTCCCTCCCTGAGAGTAACTACAAGGGCCCAGAAGACGTCGTAAAGGCCCTCCTCAACAAAGTCTAAGCTTACTCAAACCTCTCCCTTTTTTCTTGCATCCCAGTGTATCCTACGCCTGGGCTCGGGACTAACACGACTGTCCGCTTTCGCTCTAACCGAATTCGGCAAGCAGTTTCCAAAGGGGATATTTCCGTTCGATTAGGGAGTCCAAGGAGTATTTGCTGGGACCGGAGATGGTGTTCATAATGACGAGAGATAGGAATACGAAACTGTAGATGACTCCTGTTCCGATGTCTGTGGATCCTGGACCATATGGTCCTCCGAAGCCTTCGGGAATAGCCCATATGAATAGGCTGAAAATTATTCCCCCAACGTAAGCAATCTTGCGCATGAAACCCAAGACTAGGGCTACGCCAAGAGCGACCTCCAACACACCGGTCGTGTAGACGAACAGAGGCGCATTCGATGCTGTGACAGTGGACCAAAAGTTGAACCAAGGTTGAAGCCAAGTCGGTTGGCCATCTCCGGCTCTCCTAACAAGGTCGGGAAATGAGTCAACTAGTCCTGGCGAGAACTTGAGGTAGCCATCGATCAACCACACGACTCCCAGAAATATTCTGATGAACGACTTTAGCCAAGTAACATTTCTAACCACCCATTTCTGGCTCTCCTTCCCTGCGAGCAACCTATCACCCCGCTCTGACATGAGGAGGGACTCGATCGTTATTTTTGCCTGTCGTATGGGAAGTCCGTTGTTTACAATGTGACAAGTCAGGCCTTCCGACCGGGACTCTGGTGAGGCATTGCAGCTTGGAGAGGGCAAGCAAATCTTATAGGTCGTAAACGGATGATCGCGTGCATCACGGACAATGGATCTGGTCATCATCAGCCCTAGATGAGGCGGTAGACTAGGGACGACTCCAAGGACAACTTCTATCCGTAGTTCGGACAAAGAGACGACTGCCCGAAGGGTAATGCCTCGAAAGGCGGAGGAAGCCACGGAGGACTACTTGGAAATGATCAATCTGCTTGTTGCAGAGAAGGGTTTCGCTTCAACGTCGGACATAGCCGAGCGAATGGGTGTCTCACAACCAACGGTGACAAACATTCTGAAAAAGCTCGACAAGCAGAGATACATCACGTACGAACGATATCGCGGAATGGCTCTGACCGAGGCGGGAAAGAACGTAGCGCGGAAGATGAAGGACCGGCATCAGACGTTGGTAAGACTACTCGTGCTTATCGGTGTTCCCGAGCGAATCGCTGTGGAGGACGCGGAGAAGATTGAGCATGGGCTTCACGAGCAGACAGTTCGCAAATTACAAGAGTTAATTGAACAACTCAAGAAGGCTAGCTGAAGCAACGGCCAATTTCGGAGCGTCTTCCTACAGGCCGTGAAAGCAATCCTCACGTTGGATGAAGAGAACTTTGGTAACACCTAAGGAACAAATATGGTGTAGAGTAGGAAGCTATTGAAAGCTATGATTAACGCGACTGTAACTATGGCCAGGACGAGGGTGATCCTTCTATTGACAAAGCCTGCCATGAACTTCCTCTTTGAGGTATAGTAGACGATAGGAATCATCGGGAGAGGAATCATGAGACTCAGAATTACCTGACTGTAAACGAGTAGACTGAGCGGATCCAGTCCAAGCAGTATTGCGAACGTGGTTGGAAACACATTGATGAATCTCGTAACTATTCGTCTCGCCCATACATTCCAGTGCTTACCGATCAAACCCTCCATTATGACCTGGCCTGCTATTGTTCCAAGCGCCGACGAGGAGAGCCCCGATGCAAGCAAAGTCAGAATGAAAATAACGGCGATCGCCGGTCCGAATAAAAGGCCGATCCCATGGACGAAATCGCTGACCGTAACGCTTGGATTCGGATAGAGTGGGACTGCGACCAGCAGTATTCCCGCATTGACTACAGACGCAATAGTCAGAGCCAGTACGGTTTCCTTGAGATGGAATTTCCTCGTTCTCTCTATCTCTCCGGTTGAAAATGCGTGATGATTGGCCGTCGGTTTCATTGATTCGGTGACTGAATCACTCAGGTTTCCCCCGTTGACCCTTCGCCCTATGAGGTCCATCTTGTTTTTTGAAAGCCAGGAGTGAACAAACAGCGCGTGCGGCATCACGGTCGCGCCGATTATTCCGACTACTATTAGGATAGCGGCGTTGCTTGACGCGATGGGCACGACGGAGTGGTACGCGACCTGTGTCAAGTCGGGTCTGACCACCACGAGGTTGTAAAGGATGCCAAAGACGAGAACGCTGATCAATATCGCGAAATATTGCTCAATAATACGGAATCTCTTGCCCATCATCGTTAGTAAGATGATGACATCCAGAGCGCCAAATATTGCTGCGTAGAGAAGTGGGACCCCAAAGAGCAGATTGAGACCCAATACCGTCCCCAAGTATTCTGCCAAGTCTGTGGCTGCGACTGCAGCTTCTGCCGCGAGCCAGTAAGGAACAACATATCTGCGCTTTACAAGCGACATCCTGACCAGTTCAGGCAGCGAATAGCCGGACGCAATTCCGAGTTTACCAGAGAGGTACTGAAGAAGCATGGCCATGCCTCCAGCAAACCAGGCGGCCCAAAGGAGATCGTACTTGAAGCCGGCACCAGCAGCAATGTCCGTCCCATAATTGCCTGGATCCATGTATGCAATGGATACCATCAGTGCGGGTCCAAGCCAAAGGACGAAGCTACGCAGAGAAACGCCCTTCCCGGTTTGCTGAACTGGTGCATCGACCAGAACTTGCTGTTGGGCCTTTGCACTAGTTTTCCACGGGAAACGCAAGGTACGATTTACCGATCGAGTGGGATACTCGTTTTCAGGGACTGAGTTGATGCTAATAAAGCTAGGCTAACCTAAGATTTCCCACACATGGAACGGGGAAGCACCGCCGGCGCTCCAACCTATAGAGGTGTCCCAGTTTCTAGATTCGATCCCCTCTACATATTAGGGGTTCCATACAGCAACAGGAAATTGATATGCGATATCTTTTCGAGAAGGCAATTGATCTGACACATGAGCTTTACAATGGCATGCCGATCTATCCGGGTGATCCGTCTCCCAGCTTCGTCAGCTACGCTACATTGGGGAAAAATGGAGTGAACCTGACCAAGCTCACACTTGGCTCACACACAGGCACCCATATCGACGCTCCCCGACACTTCATTCTAGACGGAATCGGTGTAGACAAGATTCCCCCGAGCAAACTGGTCGGAGAAGCATACGTTTGTGATATGTCGGGCAAACCAATCGGCAGCGGCATCACGGATCTAGACCTTCAGAAGAAGCTCGAAGGAAAAGTGGCTGAAGACGACATCGTGATCTGTTATACGGGGTGTAGCGAGCATTGGGGCGATGAATCAGTTAGCTCGAACTACACTTATCTTACTGGGAACGCGGCCGAGTATTTGTTCTTGAAAAAGGTCCGGGCTGTGGGTATCGATTTTCTCAGCGTGGAAAAATTCCGCGCACCGAACCCTGTAGCCCACAAGACCCTTCTAAGAAACGGGATCTTCATCATAGAATCTCTCAGCAGAGCGACCAAACAGTTTGTCGGGAAAAGAATCCTGATGATATGCATGCCCATCAAGCTTCAGAATGGGGACGGAGCACCCTCGAGGATCGTCGGGGTGCCGATTCGGGAAGACTAGCACAGGGAGCTGATGAAAGTGGCTGTGTGTTCGCAGGTCATTTGGCAATGGATTAAGCCATCTACGGCCTATTTTCCCTAGGCTCCTCCCAGCGTTACTATCAAGTCCGTGAGAAAGCCCGCGCATAAGCCTACGAAAATGCCTATCATGAGGATCTGATTTGTTGTCTGTTTTCTTCCCGAGTTGTACATCAGCATTGAGACGTAGAGAATCGCGCCACCTGCTAGGCTGAGAAAGAGTACGTATGTGAAGACGGAGGTCCACAGGCTCCCTACAACGGTTCCGATGAAAGTAGGACCACCACCTACCAGTCCGGCTACGGCCAGAAAACGTGCCGTTGGCCTCTTGATGAGCCCCGCTAGCGGACCGGCTATGCCGAATCCTTCAGTGGTGTTGTGCGCGCCAAAACCAATTACCAACAACAGTGCCAGCCCGACAGATCCGGAAGCGTAGGATTGGCCGACTGCGAGACCTTCGCTAAAGTTGTGGGCGCCTATACCAATGGCGATCATCATTGCAAGCCTGTAGGGGTGATGCTCTTGGAGAATCTGGATCTGCTTGGCTTGTTCAGCCGCGCTTAGCTGAGCGGTCACTGGCCCGTTCTCCAGACGCGCCTTGACAATCGGTGGTGCCTTTGCCATGTACTTCGCCTCGTAAGCCACCAGTCCCAGGAGCCCTAGTGCAAGTCCGCCGAAGACGGCGATAAGGTCCATCGCAGCGTCGACACTGGAGCTTTTTCCGGCGAAAGCTGTTGATGCAACGCTTGTTGCGGTATTCCATGCGTGGCTGAACACATCGATAACGAGGAACAAGAGGATGCCGATCGACAGAGCGTTGAGGAAACCCTTTTTGCGCGAACTCACATTTTGGAGAATGGCCAAGGGTAGACCGAGAAAGATTGTGAAGCCCGCTATGGCACCTAACAATAGAAGCTGTGCATAGTCAATCAACCGGGCACACGAAATACCGGACGTTTGGCCCCCATGTTATAACTTATGTCATAAATGGTTCTGTTGATTTATCGTCGGTCGCCTCTCTGACTTATACCTAGGATTCTTGCTCTTGTCGTTTATTGTGTTGGCTGTCAAGTCTGCCTGGCAGTACTATGCTCCAACAGGCGATGTTCTCCGATTGCTGGACGTGTTCAGACGGATGGTTAACGATTCCATTCGAATCGGTCTGTTGAACGATGCGTCTTCGCTGAGAAAGCTTTCACTCCTCTCCTATAACCAACTCGCCCGCTATGATTCTCCTAGCTACTACAAGCTCTGCGCGATAAGCAAAGCAGCAGGAATACTAGCGGCTAGGAACAAGTCTGCCAGGAGAGGGTTTCCTACTAGGACCCCGTATGCTGTCAGACAGCAGCTCGTCTCCTGTTACGGTTTCAAGATAGAGAATGGAGGACTGGAGATTCCGATATCGAGAGGTAGACGTTTCAGCATACCCTTGACCAAGCACGTGTTAGAGATCATATCTCAACCAGGAGTCAAGGTTCGCTCTTTCACCCTCAGCCGGACCAGGCTCTGCCTCTGCATCGCTCGAGACCCTCCCGTGGTAGAATGCGTCTCCACCGTAGGCGTGGACCGTAATCTTCGAAATCTCACAGTTGGAAACGATGATCAGACCCGTCAGTATGACCTCTCGAAGTGTGTAAGAATAGCAACCACCACTGTACGTATCGTCGCCTCTTTCACACGGGACGATGATAGGATAAGAACAGCGATAGCGTCCAGGTATGGACAGCGGAGAACCTCTAGAACCGGTCATCTACTCCATAGTGCCACAAAAGCAATCGTCACCCTAGCAGTCCAACGGAAAACAGCAATAGTTCTCGAGAACATTGAGGGCATACGATCCCTCTACCGGAAGGGTAACGGTCAGGGTAGAAAGTATCGCGGTAGAATGAACGGATGGAGTTTCGGCGAGGCTCAACGACAGATCGAGTACAAGGCCAGATGGGTAGGACTACCGGTTATCCGTTTGTCTAGGCGTGAGACCAAAGGTTCCAGCTTGTCTTGTCCGAGATGCGGGGAGAGACTCCAATCAGACAAACGACTAGAACGTAAGCTCTGGTGCGGTAAATGCCGCGCAGTAATGGACCGAGACATGGTTGCAGCGATCAACCTGGCTCGGCGGGGACGGGTGAGGTTCGCACGTTCTCGGCCTCCCATACTTCTAGAGGCGCAAGGCGGAGCAGGTGAAGCAATGAAGGGGAACCCGACGCCTACGGTAATCCCCGGAGTCGATGCCCCGAAGCTAACTCAACCAACAAAGAGTTAACAGAACCGGGCTAACTAAATACCGGAGACAACGTCAGAAAGAAGCACTCGGCTTTGCAAGAAACCCTTAGTCCTGACCTAGTGAGGCTCGCCGCCAAGTCCGCAAGGGACGAGTACACAGACGGTGCAGTCTATCAGATGCTAAGCCGGCATGAGAAGAACCAGTCGTTCAAGAAAGCCCTCGAAGATCTCGCACGCGGCGAGCAATCGCACTATGAGTTCTGGAAAGCATACACCCCCGCTGCCCCTGTTAAGGTGAACAGGCTCAAGGTCTACTTCACCCTCCTCCTCCGCCTCACCCTCGGTCTAACCTTTACAATGAAATTCCTGGAGAGACACGAGGACGCTCTCCACGAACGCTATCGGCAGATGGTGAAGAACATCCCACCAGCTAACAAGGCACGGTTCGAAGCCATGATGGAGGAAGAAGAACATCAGGAGAGCTACTTGATGGGCGAGATCCATGAAGGACGAGTCAAGTACATGAGCTTCATCGTCCTCGGTCTAGCAGACGCAGTCGTCGAAATATCTGGAATCCATGCGGGCTCCCTCGGAATATACGCGAAGACAGAACTAGCCGGACTAGCGGGCGTTGTCGCGGGAATGGCCGCCTCCATAGCTATGGCATCAGCCGCTTACGCCCAAGCCAAGCAAGGCTTCGAAGGATCGGCCAAATGGAGCGCGATCTACACGGGCGTTTCGTACATGTTCACGGCGATATTCCTTGCCCTGCCATACTTTCTCACCGGCTCAATGGTCACTGCGCTCGGAATATCACTAGTCGTCGGAGTAGCCCTGGTCGCCGCGATGACCTACTATGATACTGTCATTTCAGCGAGAAAATTCAAGAGACAATTTGGAGAGATCGCTGGAATCATACTCGCCGCCTCATTCGCACTGTACATAGCTGGAACCCTAATCAGACAACTACTTGGAATCGTAATCGGATAACGATTGCTACGAGGCGACCTGCTTCAGACGCTCAAGAAGCATCATGCCTCGCCTCAAAGTCCCTAGCGATCCCTTCGCCGCATTCTTTTCTGTGAACCTTGCAGACCCGTCCGGCCTTGACTTCCCGCCGAGCACAAGAACGGGAACCGGATCATCGCTATGCCCCTTATCCTCCACGGGAGTGGAGTGATCGCACGTAATTGCCACAACGAGATCTTTCAACAGGGGCGATTTTGCCAACACAGCGAAGAAACCCTTGTCAATCTCCTCGATTCTCTCCTTCTTCAGATGGAACAATCCATCATGCCCCGGCTCATCGGGACCCTTCAAGTGAACATATACGAAACCATACTTTCCGACAGAATCTAGGACTAGCTCCGCGCGCTTACGATATTCGTCCTGGCGAGTCCCAGGCTCCAATTCCCGAACATCCATCCCAAGTAATCGCCCAATACCTAGCTCAGCTGGAAGGTCCGCGATCATCAAAGGGTCAAGACGCCACTTGGCATGGAAATCGTCGATGTGCGGCTTGGAGGTTCCCGCGTCCCGCATCAAAACAAAATTCGCCGGAACCATACCCTTTCTCCTCCTCGCCTCGTTCACCGGATGATCATCCAGAATAGCCCTAGCCTTGAAGCCGAACTCGTTAACCAAGGCTGCGATCACAACTGCCTCGTCAGATCCGTCCAGCGGCTCGCACCTTGGAATATCATATTCCTTCATGCCGGGCTGAGCTAGACTGATGTTGCCTTTCCTAACGTAGGCGGGATCAAAGTTGGATATGTTCGAAGAGAACCGACGCCCGTCTGGACGGAAGACAACCACCGCCCTATGACCCACAGTTGGCTTGAAAACAAACCGGACGCCCGACTTGAGATGCAGTTCCTTGTTCAGTGCGGCGCCGAGCTCTTGAGCCTCGGGAGTCGAGAGGTTCCTTCCTGCTCTCCGGTCCACAAGCTTGTCACCCTTGACGGTCGCAAAGCCGGCCCTGAGTGCCAGATCACCATTATGAAATTCGACACTAGCACCAAGAGCCTCAACCACGCCCCGCGACAGATGGGTCTCGAGCGGATCATATCCTAGCAGAGAGAAAACACCCGCGTCACTCTCAGGAGCAATGCCTTCTCCAACAGTATACATTCGTCCCATACTACCTCGCCCCGCCAGGGCGTCAAGGTTGGGTGTGGAAGCATCCTCTAGAGGCGACTTCGCAGTGCCAACCCTACCGCTTGCGCCGTCCAGCACAACCATAATGATTGGGAGCATCAGGAAGATCCTTGGTCTCGATATTGGGAATTGGTAGAAAAGATTCTGGTAACTTATCGTCGGATGTCTCTCTGACGTATTAGGTAGGCTCAGTCTTTTGTCTCCTTCGTGTTGGCTTTCAAGTCTGTCTGGCAATACTACGTTCCATCAAGCGATGTTTTGCGTTTGCTAGAGTTGTTCAGGAAGATGGTTAACGAGTCCCTGCGGATAGGCATGGCCAACGATGCGTCGTCGCTGAGAAGACTCTCACTCCTCTCCTACAATCAGCTCGCCCAGTACGATTCTCCCAGCTACTACAAGCTCTGCGCGATATCTAGGGCCGCAGGAATACTGGCGGCCCGGAAGAAGTCTACTCGTAGAGGCTACGCCACTAGGACACCGTACGCTGTCAGACCAGTGCTCGTTTCCTGCTACGGGTTCAAGATAAGAAACGGAAGGTTAGAGATCCCTGTCTCGAGAGGAAAACGTCTCAGCCTGCTCTTAACAAATCATACCCTCGAGGTGATCACTCAGCTAGGAGTCAAGGTTCGCTCCTTCACCCTCACCCGAACGAGACTAAGCCTCTGCATTGCACGAGACCCTCCAATGATAGAATGCGCATCCACGGTGGGCGTGGACCGTAACCTCCGGAATCTAACGATTGGAAACGATGATCAGACCAGCTGCTATGACCTCTCGAAGATTGTGAGAATAGCCAGTACTACAACCAGTATTGTGGCCTCTTTCAGACGAGACGATGATAGAGTAAAGACGAGGATAGCGTCGAAGTACGGGCGACGAAGAACCGCTAGAAAAGGTCATCTACTCCATAACGCCACAAAAACAATCGTTGCCCTAGCAG
>MNGN01000021.1 GCA_001918745.1 Crenarchaeota archaeon 13_1_40CM_3_52_17
CTAAGGAGGAGGTCGCTGGTCTTATCGTAGTTGAAATCGAAAGACAATACCAGGTTGTTGGCGAAAGGAATCGTTGATGGCGAAGTAGCGCTCGGATCGGGGAGAATTAAGGGTCGCGAGAGACTGAAAACCAATGTCCATGCGGCGCGTGTCCCGAGGAGGCCTCCAAGATCAACGCCGGATGTCCTAGTGACATTGGTCGGAAACACGAGTACTGGAATTGTCTGATTCAGTTTCAGGGGTCCGTTCACCCACCACATGGTGTAGGGCGGTCGGGACACCATGGTGCTGTCGAACGCTGACATTGACGAACTCCAGTTAGCGCCTGCAGGTAGATTACTAGTCATACTGGTCTGAGCCATCTGGAGGACCTGATCGATCTCTGGCATGATTAGGGGGAGGAGAGTTACGATTCGAGTGGCTAGATTGATGGACTCATTGAAGCTACGAGGGGAATGAGCGGCTGGCGAGACACCGGTATCACTGGATATTGTGAGATCCCGGGTGACGATTAGGGAGGCGGTAGTGTTGTTGAGATCGATGACAGTCCAGTCAAGTGTCCCGTTTATGTCGAGGGTAGAAGGAATAGTCGCTATCATCGGACATACGATTGTGTTGGCCGATGTCGAGACCCCCAAGGCCTCACAAGACTGGAGAAATGAGATAGAAGCCGATAGGTTGTAACTTGTCTGCGCGCCCTTCTGAAGGGACGGAGCCGCGCCTACAGGCACCGTAATCAGCAACAGCAGAGTCAAAGCCTCGAGTACGACTAATGTCCCTCGCATAACGACTCACGCGTTTGGCTAGGTTACACTAAGTCTCGTAAAAAGGGTTAACGGTTCCACCCGTTTACGGAATCATTCTCAAAGTCCGTGAATGGGTGTTGGGGAATTATCCGATCCTAGGGGAACTTTGGCGAAAGCGCGCCGGCAGGACACGCATCAATGCATGCCATGCAAAGAATGCACTCCGAGTCGTTGAACTTTTTCCAGTCCAGGTCCAGTATTGGTATTTGCATTGGACAGGCTGTCTCGCACTCCTTGCAGTTTGAACACTTGATTGGGTCCCGGTGCATTCCGAGTAGACTGTTTTTCTGGAAGACTGCCATGATTCCTCCGACGGGGCAGATATATCGGCACCAGAATCTGGGGATTCGCCATGCTGCATAGATGAACCCTATCAGGATGAGAATGTTGACCCAGGTGAGGACCGAGATGCTTCCCAGCCAAGAGCCAATGTTAGCCGCGGAAAGATCCGAAACCTGAGCAGTTCCAAGGAACCTCCAGGAGTGGGCTAGCAAAACGGGTAGAGTTCCGAAGAGGGTGCCGTCAGGTGTTATCGCGATGAAGAGACCGGAGGCTAGGTCGGATCCGAGACTTTGCTTGTAATCTGATCCAACACCGTAGTATAGGGCGAGACCGAGAGTACCACTAATCAAGAAAGTGATACCGACTAGAACATACTTCAGTCGAATCCAGTATTCGTGCGTCCGTGTCTGAACTGAATCAACTCTTCCCTTGATTCCCGTAATGACGTCTTGAAGGAATCCGACTGGGCAGATCCAGCCACACATGAATCTGCCTAGGACCGCTCCGACCACGAACATTATCCCAATTGGTAACCATGGAAAGGCGGCCTGCGACAAAAGCAGTGTAGTCGCGTCTAACGTTGAGCCGATCCCGCCCTGTGCTTTTACACTGGCAACAACCGGGAGTACAACCCATGATCTTGCTCCATCAAACGATGGATTCAAACGAGAGATAGCGAGCCCGGCGAACAATAGAAAGAATCCGAGCTGCACGATCGTCCTGATGGGCCAGTAGTAGATTCTACCCCGTCGTAGTGTCCGCCAGAATCTTTTGGCAATGCCGACTTGCGGTTCGCTTGTAGCAACGGGTTGCATTGGAATACCTAGCTTAACCAAGGAAGGGAACGAACTGCCGTACGAGTTGCTGGATCGTGGTCCACTGTTCTGAGTAGACGCCCAGCATCATGGCCGCCAGACCCAAGAATAGTGTGAGAGTTGCGATGACGCGATTCAGATTGGATCACTTAACTCGGCGAATCAGTTTGGCAACCCCCGAGTTTTCCGTAGTTATATTGTTTCCCAAGACCAATGTCAGTTCGGTTATCGCGTATCATATAGACAAGTCTTTAATAGCGTGGAGACGGAGCGAGCCAAAATTATTCTTGAGCAACGGAGGATATGTTCATGGACGATGAGAAGCCGATTGCGTCCACGACCTCCGCGCCTGCTCCTACATCTACACCTCTACCTTCCTCATCGCCCACTTCGGCTGCGCCGATCAAGAGTCCTCTGATCTCACGAAGGAGATTCCTCCAAGGAGCTCTGGCCGCATCCGCGGTCCTTGCGGCAGCCTCTGTCGGGGCCTCAGGGCAAATACTAGGGCCCCTCATTCCTTCCTCAGCCACAAGCCAAGAAATTATTAGCTGGACACAACTCGACAATCAATACCAACAGGTAAAATCAAAACCGAGCGAATTTCAACCGATAAACTATTCGGAATTCTTCTACTACCCCTACGATTCCTCCGTCAGCCCTTACTACAAGAACGTAATAGCGAGACTTCCTGACCCACTGGTAAATCCGGACCCGTCATACTCATCAGATCCCATCCTCAAGCATGTTGTTGCGTTCAATGTTACATGCGTTCATTTGAGGTGTCTCGTAAATCCCGGATACGCGGGAAACCCTGGCTCGGGCGAGTTTCGACTTCAATGCCCATGCCACGGCAGCCAATATAGGTTGACCGATGCTGTGCCTGTTGCCGGCCCAGCCTATGACCTCGGGTTGAATCCTCTTCCTAAAGTCCAACTCTCAGTCGACGCGAACGGAAAGATCAGCGCTATAGGGAAATTGAACGGAGAACCCGGAATTGGCCGCACCCAGTAACAAGAAGAAGGGCGTCCTCGACCCTATCATCGCCCTCCTCAAATGGACATGGGTGAGGCTTGAGCGCACACTCCTCCTCGGACTCAAGATAGTCTTCCCTTCCAGATTCATCAGCCCCCTCGGCTTTCTGGGAATGCTGACGCTGATCGTGTTCATAATTCTCGGCGTCACAGGTGCCCTGCTGCTCTTCCACTTTACACCCTTCTTCGGCAGCTGCCCACCGGCTGCCAACGGCACCAGCTACGTTCCAACTGCGACGTGCAACCAAGCATACAACAGCGTACAATCGATAAACAGCAATGTTGCGTGGGGATCGATCATCCGGAACATCCACTATCATGCATCCAACGCTATGGTTCTTCTTGCGGTGATGCACATGTTCTACCAGTATTTTGGAGGTCGATACAAGCTCCGGTACGAGATTCTCTGGGTAACCGGAATTATCCTCGGAGTCGTCACGGTAATCGAGGCCTACACGGGTTACGATTTGATCTTTAACATTCGAGGACAACTCGCAATTAATATTGGACAGACTCTCACGTTCTACAGTCCAGTCATTGGGGCCGATCTCGCCCGAATAATATTCGGGTTCAGCTTCAACGATCTTGCGATTCGATTCTACGCATTCCACGTGTTTATTATTCCAATAATCATGCTGGCAATAATGGCAGTTCATCTTCCACGGAACCTTGTGCTGGACATACCCGTCGCATCTGCGATCACAGGGGTTATCTTGATCATGGGCGGACTCTTCCCCGTAGACGTCGGCATCAAGTATGACCCGAACGTCCAGACCCAGATCACGTTTCCAGAATGGTACTTCACCAGCCTCTACGCTTTCATCAGGGTTAGAGGACTCGCACCCTTCATAGCGGGAGCTATAATCCCCGCGGTATTCGTCCTGATTTTCACCGTGGCCCCGTTCTTTGATCGTGGTAGAAAGATAGCAATGATCGACCGGCCATTCTGGGTTGCCCTCGGTGTGGCATCTCTAGGCCAGATCGCGATAGTTACGGTATGGGGCTTCCGAGCCGCAAACCCACTCGTTGTCCTTACAGACCCCGGACAATTGGTGATCGATCCAACTCTCTTCTTCGGCTCACTACTCCTGTCAATCGCGTTGGGATACGGCTTCACCTACGCTTTTGTAAGGTGGAGGCGAGCCAAGATAGATGCCCTTCGCGCAGCTAGAAAGCCGATACCATTTCGAAGACTACAGCCGTACATCTTTTCCAAGAGCGAAGTCTACTCCCTACTAGGCGGGTTGCTTTTGCTGCAGGCTTTTCTAGACTTGTCCATTTTCCGGGCCCTCCTAGAAAATCTGAACAATTTCGTCTTGCTTGAAATCGGGATGGTGCTCGTCGCGTTCGCCGCGGCGGTTCATATATACAGGATCTCCAGCCAGGCAAAGTGATCGATAGTCTTGCAGGTCTCGAAAAGACACTTACCCGTCGTCGGCTTGTTGGGACTAGTGGTCATAGCCGCCGCGGGAGGAACCGTCTATTACTACCAGTTTCTAACCCCTCACCAATCAAGTTGCGGTGTTCCCTCCCACCGACTCATATTCATGACCGCTGAAATCCAAGAAGTTGGGGGCTTCAAAGTCTACAACACAGCGTTCCTGAACCAGACTACCCTACCAGGATTCAATGCTTCTGGGCCTGTTCTTGCGGGCGTCAGCTTCAAGGATTACAAGCCCTCATCAAATGACAATAAGACGATCAACGTGAACGTAGGCGATGAAGTTACCTTCTACATCCATTCCATCAACGCCAGCGACGCGAGACAAGTTTCGAGCTCGCACGGGTTTCAGATATCCGGCCCAGCTACACTTGCCGTGGTGAGTGGGAGCCTCCCCGCAGCAGGAGCCACGATTCCCTTCGGCACGTGGTTCAGCGTCACGATCAGATTTGACACCTCTGGGGCATACCTTTACTTCTGCACGGTCGTGTGCAGCGCCCAACACGGTTCCATGAACGGAAACATTTCCGTCTCTTGCGGAACGTCGGTTTGAAAAAGTCGTGGTAGCATGTGGTATCTGAGCTTCTGGTCGACCGTCACTTCCAAACCTCACTAAATGAACGAGTTCACACATACTACGAGTATACCAAACCAAAGATCTGGTATCTACTAGTTTTCACCTCTCTCACCGCAACGTTCGTTGCAGGAAGTCTACTCCCAAACGGTCTTTCTCCAGCCAAATGGATCATAGCAGCTGTCGCCATCACATCAGGATGCGCAGGATGCAACGCCCTGACCAACTATATCGACAGAGACATTGATGCGGTGATGAACCGAACCAGACACCGCCCCATTCCAAGCGGGAGAATTACCCCCAGGGCTGCGCTCCGATTCGGGCTCGCGTTAGTTGCAATATCCATCATATTGTCATTCACACTAAACCTCCTATCGGTGCTCTGGATGGCGCTTGGAGTCCTCGATAACGTCGGAGTCTACAGCCTACTTTTGAAAAGACGCAGCGCCCTCAACATTCTCCTAGGAGGATTCAGCGGCGGACTGCCTGTCCTCTTCGGATGGTCCGCAGCTACACCCGGCCCAATCGGATCCATCTCGCTGCTTCCAATTCTCATGGCGGGGCTAGTGTTCCTATGGATCCCGATTCACATATGGTTCCTCGCAGTTACGTATCGAGCGGATTACGCAAAAGTGGGGGTCCCAATGCTCCCGGTCGTAATTGGATCTGTACCAGCGATTCGACTCATAGTAATCTTCTCAATGATCTTCTTTCCGTTTTCTATAGGCGTCTACCTACTCGGCCACTTCCGCCTAGTCTACGGTCTAGTCGCACTCGCCGGTGGGTTAGTCATTCTCGTTGGAAGCGTGTGGGTTCTCTACAAACCGACGGAGATGAACGCTTGGAAAATGTTCAAGATCACGAGCCCATATCTCTTCTTACTATTTCTGGCAATGATAATAGACGTGGCAGTGAGAGCCTAGGCCAGCAGTCTCATGAACGTGCCCATGCCCCCAGGAATCTGGCACATTATCACGTCCGCAATTCTCTTCGTGCCCATCATCCGCAACATCAAGTCGAAGAGAAACCTGTGAGCCATGACCCTATCTGAGGCTTGACGCATCAGCTTCGAGTTCTCCATCTCCAGACCAATCTGCTCCTTCCACGAGGCCTCATAGCTTGACAGGGGTGTCTGATGCTCGAAGTAGTTGACTGCTGCCTCCGCTGCCAAATCTCCCGTTATCAGGGCGGTCTGTATCCCACCACCATTAGTAGGCATAACCATTCCAGCAGCATCGCCAACCGCCATAACTCGATCAGAATAAGTCCGTGAGAGAGGTCCGTCGACTGGAAGGCTGTCACCGATCATGGAAGCTTTCTTTCCGCCAACCAGGCGTTTCGAGGCAACCGTGTTCTTCTCAATGAACCCCGTGAGGAGGTCGCGTATCTGCCAGTCTCGTCTGACATAGGGTTCTCGGATCCCGATCCCAACGTTTGCCCTGCCATGTCCTTTCGGGATTATCCATCCATATCCTCCGGGGGAGTATCGCGGGTCCATGTACATCTCTGCGACATCTTGCTCGACGTTGAGGTCGGTCATGAGATACTCTATGTTCGTGGCGACCGCGTACGGACCCGCATAGGCTCTCTCCGGAAGCCCAGCTCTCTCCGCCGTCTCACTTGGATAGCCGTCCGCTGCAATGATAACATCTCCATGGACCGCTTTTCCTCTGGTCGGTCCAACCCAGCCTCCCTGATCATCGGGGAAATAATGGGCTTGAACACCGATGTCGACATCTGCTCCATGACTCTGCGCGATATCTCCGAGGTGACTCTCGAAGACATGGCGATCGAGAATGTAGGCCCCGAATGGAAATTCGAACTCGTGACCCTTTGGGCTAATCAATCGAATGGAACGACAAGTCGTATCGATAGACTCTGGCGGGGCGTCGATCACGTCTAGATTCTTGACTCGCGGAACGAGTTTCTCCATCTCGGCTTTGACCGGAAAATATTCCCCGCACCGGACCGGTGTGCCGAGGATCTTCTTCTTCTCGAAGACCTTCACCTTCAAGCCCTTCTTTGAAAGATGGACCGCGGCAGAAAGACCACCAGGGCCACCTCCGACGATTACGACATCATACTTGCTTCCGTTCAATCGCCAGCTCTTCTCCTAGTGTATTCGACTTGAAACGGTCGGTTGAAGTGATTTATGGGTTTGGCCCGGTTCACACTTGTTCGCGCGATCTGGTGAATAGATTTATAATCCGCGCGGAGGCGGATTGACGGAAATTCCATAGTTTGAAAAAATAGCAGGAACCAAAAACTTGGCGTTCGACCCTCTTCTACTAACGACCTCTCTCGCTGCGGTCGGGGTCATCGCCTCGATAATTCTCGTTCTCTCCGTCAAGAAGTATCCCACCGGGAACGAGAAAATGGTCGCGATATGGAGAGCGATCATGGAGGGAGCGAACGCATACCTGAGACGACAGTTCCGGACGATCGGTGTTATCGCGGGAATCATCGCTCTCGTTATCCTCGCAGCCTTCAGCGCAACCTTCAGCTTGAGTTATGGCGCCGAGATCGCCTTCAGCTTCCTTCTCGGAGTCACTTTCTCCCTTGTTGCAGCCTACATCGCAATGTATTCTGCCACGAACGCGAATGTACGGTCCACGGCAGCTGCGGAAAAATCGACCTATCTCGCCTTGAAGGTGGCCACGCTAGGAGGAGGGGCGCTTGGACTCGCTGTGATCAGCATGAGCCTGTTGGGCCTGTCGATCCTTTACGCTGCCTTCCGCGATCCAGGGGTCCTAGCAGGATTCGGATTCGGTGCATCGCTGGCTGCTCTGTTCGCCCAGCTTGGCGGAGGAATATTCACAAAATCAGCCGATGTCGGCGCCGACCTCGTCGGTAAAGTCGAAGAAAACTTTCCGGAAGATGACCCTCGAAACCCTGCCGCCATAGCTGACAATGTCGGCGACAACGTTGGGGATGAGGCTGGAAGGGGAGCCGACCTCTTCGAATCACTCACTGCCGAGAACCTTGGAGGCATGATAATCGGCCTTATCGTCTCAATCATTCTATTCCAAGGAATCAGCGTTTACTACGTAACAATGCCTCTGATCGTTAGATCGCTCGGGATAATCGCTACGTTCGTCGGTCTCGCCGTCGCAATTTACGAGAAGAAATTCAAGAATCCGATCAAGCCTACTCGAGACGGGCTCCTTGTGGCGTCTGTTGTCGCCGCGATTCTAATGTTTGTCGCCACGTGGTACGTCTTCGGTCCGTCCGGAGTGACACCCAACGGGAATGCTCTTGCGGCATACGCCCTCTACGGCTGCATGGTATCAGGACTCGCCGCGGGGTTGTTGATAGTGCTCTATACCGAATTCTACACGGGGTCTGAGGCCAAGTCTGTAATTACGATAGCTGAGAGATCCAAGTCAGGACCTGCGTTGACCATAATGTCCGGCACAGCGGTAGGGATGATTTCAAGCGGACTCCCGGTCATTACAGTAGCGATCACACTTCTCATCTCCTTCGGCCTCGGAGAGCAATTCGCGGTACAGGCCGGAATTGGCAACCTGTTTCTAGGTGGCGTTTACGGGACGACTATGGCAACGATGGGTATGCTCTCAACCGCGGGAATCGTCTTGACAATGGATGGACTGGGCCCGATCGTCGACAACGCAGGCGGCATAGCAGAGATGTCCGGTGCCCCTCCTGAAGTCCGAGAACGAATCGATCCGTTGGATGCGCTAGGCAATACCACAAAGGCGCTCACAAAAGGATACGCGATGGGTTCGGCAGCGCTAGCATCACTCTTGCTCTTTCAGGCATTCGTACTAGAAGTTGCACGATACCAGGCCAAGATAATCGACCTTACAGCCATCACAAGCGCTCAAGCCAGCGATCTAGGAACCAAACTGTCAAGCCTCGGGGCCTCGCTCGCCCTCAACCACCCTGATGTGGTCATTGGCGCCTTAATCGGTGCAATGCTTCCCTTCGTGTTCTCGGGAACAGCCATCAATGCGGTAAGCGTTGGTGCTTATCGAATGGTGGAAGAAGTCCGTAGACAGCTCAGAGAAATCCCGGGACTGAGAGAAGGAACCGTCAAGCCGAACTACGCGGCGGCAGTAGACATTTCGACAAGAACTGCTCTCCGGCTGATGGTAGTCCCAGGTGCAATCCCAGTAGTAACACCCATAGTTGTAGGAGTATTTCTCGGATGGGCCGCAGTCGGAGCATTAGTTGTGGGGGCTACACTTTCCGCCATACCTTTAGCCATCATGATGATGTGGGGAGGAGCCGCGATGGACAACGCGAAAAAGTATGTTGAAGCAGGACACTTCGGAGGTAAGAACACTGAAACACACGCTGCAACAGTCGTCGGTGACACGGTTGGCGATCCCTGGAAGGACACGGCTGGACCAAGCCTGCACATTCTCATCAAGCTCCTTAACACGATTTCCTTGGTCTTCATCCCGCTCTTCTTGGTGGCCCTGATTTCTCTAGCTTAGCCAGGTCGGGCGGATTTGAGTAGCCCTGCCAAAAGCAGCGTTCTAAGAGCGATCCTAGCTGACGACGCATCGGTGAGAATTGCAACAGCACTTGGCACGCCAGGAAAAACGGAGTCGAGAAAGATCGCGCTTAGTTCAGGACAGCTAACAACCGAGCAAATTGTCGGTCGCATCAAAGAACTCTCGAAACTGCGAGATGAGATCCTCCAAGTCATGCGACAGCTCAACTTGACAAGGGAAGCGGCCTCGAGCAGTGTTGATCAGCTGGATTATGATAGTGAACTGGAATCGTCGAAGCGAGAATTGGAGGAGGCTAGAAACGAGTACCAAGAAGTTCAGGGAAAGATCGAGAAGGTCCAGCGACAGATCGATGAGTCCAAGAAGAAGATCGCGGCGCGCACAGAATTATCTCAAACCGGTTTCGCGACCGACCAGTTAGAATCCGAGGCCAAGGATTTTCGAAGAGTCTTAGGACGTTTGCCCGTTAAGAAACTAGACACCGCACAGAAGGCCTTGCAGTCACAAGTCAAAGACCAAGCTATCCTCGCAGTCGGCAATAGGAAACAGGACACGTTTTACGTCCTCGTTGCCGCACCAAAAGACAGGTTTTCCCAAGCGCTTCAAACACTTCTTCTCTATGACTTTACGCCTATTGAGATTCCCGAACACGAATTAGCCGATGCAAAGTCGGAGATTCAAGCAGACGAAGAGAAGGCGAAATTGCTATCCAAGGAGCTTGAAGGGTTGAAGCTGCAGTTAGACGATTTGCGTCGAAAGGCAGAGCAGACCCTGAACCGGAGGCTTGACGAAGTCGTCGATAATTTGATGCTGTTCCGCGGAATCCTCAAACTTGGCGATGGTGCCCCAGCCTCCCGTATCTACGCTCGACTGGAGAGAGTTGTTCCAGTTGAAATCGTGAACAGTCTGACCAGAAAAGGGATCGTCGAATTGGAGTCTTCCTCGTAGAAGAGCGCATATTTGTGAGCGGCCCAGACCTCGAAGCACAAGCAACACCGCGAATAAAGAGTGCGCTGAACGCCGCGATTGAACAAACGGGAAAGGAAGAATTTGCCAGATTATCAGGAACTAGAACCTCAGATCTAGACAGAATCCTGGAAGGAGAGGGGGGGTTTGTCGCGGTAGCAATCGTAACGCTAGCATGCCAAATTAACAGAAGCCACAACGACCCCGACCCTGCACATTCGAGCATTAGCGAGTGCATGAGAGGAGCAATTTTGAGATTGCCCCAACGAGCGGACGGCACCGATATGGTAGCCCCCAATGAGTCTTCGACCCCGAGAACCCGACGAGCTCGCTTCTCAAAGGTTCAAAGGGGTGCCGGACGAATCTATGACCCTTCAGTGCTTCGAATAACGGGATTCAGTGTCAATCTGTTTACCTTTCTCGTGCTGGGATATTTCTTAGGCGGAATAGTGTTAGGGCCATTGTTTGGACTTGGCTCATGCGTGGGAGTTATGGCTATATCGCCATGGATCGCTCCATGCGCAGGTTCCGGGATAGGACTCGTGGTCGGATCAGTTGTTGGGCTTGCATACACATACTACTATTTCGTCAAGAGACTTTGAGATCGTCCGGTTGACGGCAAACGAGTGACGCCTCACGATTTTTTCGCTTCGCTTCTCCACAACAGTTTTAGCCGAGAACAGTAGGCGCCGGAATGGTTGTCGAAACCGATTTGCTAACGACGCCATTCACCAAACTAGTCGGGTGTAAGGTACCAATCCAGCAAGCAGGTATGGGACCCCTAGCAAACCCGAAACTTGTCTCGGCTGTCACGAACGCAGGGGCCTTGGGAATGCTCTCCGGAATGGTAATCGACTCAGTCGACTTGTTGGAGAGGGTGCTGCGAGAGGTAAAGGATTCCACCACGGGCCCCTTCGGGGTGAACTACATCGTTCCACTGATGGAACGCGGAGAACTCGAACAGATGGTACCGGTCGCTGCTCGGTACGCCCGAGTTGTAGAGTTCTTCTACGGCTGGCCGGACGAGTCGCTTGTTCAAATGGTCCATCAGGAAAAAACACTTGTCTCGTGGCAGGTTGGGTCAAAGGAAGAAGCAAAAGCAGCGGCGGACATTGGCTGCGACCTGATTGTAGCACAAGGGATAGAGGCGGGCGGTCATGTCCGGGGACAGATAGGCCTACTGCCATTACTAAGCGAGACCATTGAGGCGATAGGCGGCAAGGTTCCTATCATCGGAGCCGGCGGCATTGGGACAGGCCGATCGATGGCTGGGGTCCTCGCGGCCGGAGCCTCTGCAGTCAGGGTCGGCACACGGTTCGTCGCATCCGAAGAAGCTCAGGCCCATCCGGATTACGTGAATGCGCTTGTCAACGCCGAAGCGAAGGATACCATTTACACAGACAGGTTCAACGTGGAGTGGCCGATCCGTGCATCCCACCGCGTGTTGCGTTCCAGCCTCGAAGCTGCCTCGAACTTCAAAGGAGAAGTTGTGGGAACCTCCTCCAACATATACACACAAAAGAAATACGACATCCACTGTTTCGAGGAAGCAGTCCCGATGAAACACTCGACGGGCAATATAGAGGCGATGCCCCATTGGGCCGGAGAATCGGTAGGCGGAGTGAAGAGGCTTCAACCCGCGTCGGAAATCGTGCGAGAACTCAACGATGATGCTGAGAAGACCCTAATCCGTTGGGGCAACAAGATCGAGAGTCAGACTGTCCAACAGCCCGTTTAAACCAAGCTGGTTTCTATGCAGTTCTCCGGTAGCAGTCACCGCTTCTCTTTCGTGTTTCTCTATCCGTCCGACAACTGAACAATGACCTCCGTAGTCCTTGGAAAGCTCTGCTTTCTGCTGAGATTGTTCCGCAGCGCTTCGGTATGCGCAGGTATCTAGTTTGACACACAGAAGCGAACTTTGGGAATATCCCCTTTTCTTGTCAAGAAAACTCTAGCCAGCCAGGGGAGTCCGAAATCTCAGGAATCACTCGGGAATCGCGACTAGGGATCTTATCTGGTCTGGCTTCATTCCCGCCCCAACTCCCGCGACGATAGCCGCGAGATTTCTGGCCTCATTCTCCTTAACGACCAAGAAAGCAAGAACAACTCCTAGGGTGTATGGGAATCCAAGGAATATCCTCTTGCTAATGTGGGAAGCGTGTTTTCTTGACGCGACTTCAAGGAAGGAGAGAGACTTTGTTTCTTCGTACTTCTGCCTAGCACCTGAGAGGATGCTGTGGTAGTATGGATGTGAGGATGCTAGATCGAGAGCTTGAGTAACGTCCTGAGCGACCAGCAGCTGGTCTATCGTCCGATCGTCAAGCTTCCAAGACGAGGGGATGAGGTGATAGCGCACATTAGGGATCCCGATCAGTTTGCTTCTTAGTATGATAGCCAGGTTTGCAAGGTCAATCGTTCCTCCGGCTATGGGAAGACAGCTTTCTCGGTCGAACCCTCGAAGTTTGCGGTTCACGTAATTGTAGAAGCGTTCCTCTCCCCAGCCGCTAATAACGTCTCGAACGAGGGAGGCTCTTTCGCCCGCAAGGTCCTCCATGGAGAAGCTCTTCACTCGGCTTACCAGTGCTCTATCGCCAACAATTCCAACAATTGTCCGGAGATCATCCATCGAATAGAGACGGTGAAGCTCAGCCTCCTTGAGGAGGGCCAGGGGCTGGCGAGTTGACACGAACTCCTCCCAACTCTTGCCCTGAGCTTTGAAAACTACTATCGCGGCAAGGTCGTAGGCGTCGAAACGACGGCTAAACTCGAGGAGAAAGCTTCGCGCTGATCCTTGGGAAGAAGAAATGAGTATCTTAACTCCTCGAGCGAAACCTAAACGTACAGCTCTCTCCGTCTCTAGGGGGGTAGACCCGTCTCTTAGTTCCGAGAGTTCCTTGCCATATGGCCCATCTGCAAGGACCCCCAAGATCTCACTTTGTGTCCGGAACTCCGCAAGAGAATGGACCTGCTGCCGTTCCAAAAGTTTGCCTTTTTCTCCCCGAATCTTCGCGATAATGTAGTTGTCTCGAACGATATGGGATATAATCTCAGTTCCCACGATGGGTCGCTGTTACTTTGCTTGTAGAACGAGCAGTAGAGCTGTGACGAGCGCGTAGATCGCCAGAGCCTCTGCCAGTATCAGCGTGATAACTGCTCTTGAGAATATATCCGGTTTCTCCGCCGTTGCGGCGGCTAGAGCGCTCCCAGACGTCCCTATTCCAAATCCAGCGCCGAGGGCGGCTGCACCCATTGTTAGTCCGCCGGCGAAGATTCTGACTGAGCCAGCGAGGGTAAGCGTGTCGGTGATGTGGAAGACCGAGAGAAGACCAACTACGAGGCCGTATATTGCGAGGGCTTCGGCGAGGATCGTAGCGATGAAGGTCTTGAACATGACCTCAGGCCGTTCGACCCCTGCACCGGCAATAGCCGGCCCGGAGATTCCTATTCCAATTCCGGCACCAATGGCGGAGAGGAGGACGCTTAGTCCGCCGCCTAGTCCGGCCCAGAATGTGGGGCACAGAGTAACAGACGTTAGGGTAGCGCAGTCAACCACTTGGTTACACAGTCCAACCAGTAGGCTCTCGGTAAGGCGCGAATGACAGTCCCGATCCTTCATAAAACTTGCTAAACCATTCAACCCAGTGAAGCCTCAGAGTTTGCACGAAAACGATCAAACCCTCTAGAATCATTACCAAGAGATTTCCGGCTACGGCGCCCACTATTCCGAAGGAAGTGAAGAAGGCGAATTTTATTGCAAAGTCCGCTAGGTTGAGCGCCCAGATTCGAAGATAGGACAGCGTATTGCTTCCTGCGCTGATGAACACTTCGAAGAAGTGGAGAGGTCCCTCCTTCACCGCCATTATACCCATCGGTATGAACAACAGTACGAGCAGTGCAGGGTTTTGCAGGAGCACTCCGAACTTGTAGCCTGAGATGACGACCTGTGCTGCGAGATAGATGAAGGTGATGTAGAACCACGCCCAAGAAATCGGTCCGTAGAATGCGTGCTTGATCTCGTGATTCCGTACTTTATTGTATGTGCTGATTACTAGGCCCGAGAGGTAGTGTCCTACTCCGAACAAGAGTATCACAGACATATAGATGAGAAGGTGGGAAATATCCGGGGTGGCCGCGAAGGCTCCCTCGTTCGGGTTGAAGAAGGGTCGAAGGCCGAAGACCGCTTGGGACTCAAAACCGAAAAAGTCACCGAAGAGAAACCCGAAAATTGTTATGCCAATGCCTAGCATAACTATGAGTTCCGCGCCGTTAACGAACAATTGTCCGATCTCGAAGATCTTGGCTTTTCTTCTCTTCAGCCACAAGAGAAAGAGGCCTAGAGCCAGGAAGAGTGGACCCTCACCGAAGTCTCCGAACATCAATCCGTAGATCAGCGGAAAGGTGAGAATCATGAAAACCAAGGGATTTGTTTCGTTATAGGAGGGGATGCCAAAATTGTCGATCACGGACTGCAACGGCGTGCTCCAACCAGGGACTCTAACGAGCGTCGGTGGAGTCTGATGCTCCTCAGCTTCAAGGGCATTTTCTAGCGATCTGCCGTGAGGGACCTTGCGCGTGTCTTGAGTGTTCTCTATGTGAACAGAAACGAGTCCGTTGCAGGCCTTCGAAGCTCCTTCTGTCAGTGTCTGGACACTATCCTCGGCGACCCATCCTCGCAGCATGTAAGTCGACTCTGTAGTAGACGAGTTTGAGATGGCTCTGGATCGGGCTTCCAGAATCTCTGTGAGATACTCTAGAGTCTTGAGCCTCGGTCCGTACTCTTTTGTGAGGAGTTCACGCTGGTGGTCAAGCTTTCTCGCCACGTCCTCGATCTCCACGAGTCGGCTATCAGTGAATTTCTTAGCTTCCTTGGGGTCTGACGGAAGTTCTGCCCAAGGCTCTTCTACTTTTGCACCTAGTGCTGTGGCCGCTTGTTTTGCATCGTCTTCGAAGGCTCGGGGAAAAATGGCCAAGAAAGTTTGAGTTCTCTCTGCACTATGGGTGATGACGAAGATCAGATTTCCGTATGTCAATTCATCCAAGTCTCTCTGAATCGAAACGGTTGACTCTCTTGCACATTCTCCAGCGAGAGTGACGAGGAATCCGCTGCTTCCAATAGTACCGAGCGGCATTCCTACGGCTTCTAATCCTGAAAGGAAACGTGAGAGTTCCGAAGTTCTCTCCTTGTCAGCTAGTAGTTTGCCTTGCGATTCCTCTAGTTGGCGGACCGACCCTTCGAGTTTTGAGGTTTCTTGGTCGAGGAAGAGGGCGAGCTCATCGATGTTGTGAGTCGGAGCTTCAATTTTCTCAGGTTGGACCTCAACCTGTTCAAGAGCTGCGGCAAGCGCGGAGATGCGGTTCCTGATCGTCGCGGATTTCGACAGCAGGCTTGTAGCTTCAAATGGCATTGCGCCCGGCGGGAGCTGTTCGTCCTCAATCGTCATGAGGTGAATCATCTGTTCTCTTCCAGCGTAGGAGAGGAGGTGGGGCAGCTCGTCTTTTGCGATTATGATGCTGACCTGATGCATCGTCTCTGGTCTTAGCACGAGATGGAGACCTACTCACCAAATATGTTTGAAGAGATTGTCGTTAGGAGCTGGTTGTCCAGTCTTTCGATGCGAGCCTTGAATGAATTGTTGAAGCTCATCTTTCCCTCGGGGTCACTTGCAATTACGCCTCCTAGCTCGTCGATCGCTATCTCAACAGCGAGGAATTTTGTCCCCTTGGGCAACACTTGTCCCAGAGATTGGAGACTTTTCTTCTCCGTATTCCGAAAGCCAACTTTCACTACTGCGTTGTCTGTTCCGACCGCCTCAACCGCTTCTAGCGCGAGACGTTTCAATGTCGACTCGAACTGGTCTGTTCTAGCGATGTCCGAGAGACGCTGTTCGACCGATTTGAGAACACTTTGAACGATCTTGTTCTTCTCTTCAAGGATCCTCAGTCGATTCGCCCTTATTCTGGAGCTTAGGATGCTCCTTCTGATGCTCTCGGCCTCCAAACTGGCTCTTGATAGAATATCGTTCGCTTCTCGTTGCGCTTGGGCTCGAGACTCTTCTAGAATCTGCTTGGACTTTTCTTCTCCCTGCTCGACGATACCAGCAGCTTTTAGTCTTGCGTCTGACAGAATCCGATTATGAAGCTTTTCCAGAGACTCAGCCATTTTTCAACCGCCTAGAACCAATTCAACGGCTTTCTTCGCGGCAACGTCTTTCCTGTCCTCGAAGAGCTTCTTGTAATTTTCAAGTAGAGAGTCGGTTTCCACGTCTGAGCTTCTCGCGTCAGCCTCCGCCTTCTCCCGCGTTATTCGAAGCATCTGGACTTTCCGCTGTTCTGCTTCAGATGTTGAGGTTTGCCGAACCTTTTGGGCTTCTTCTGATGCACGAGCCAGAATCTCTTCAGCCCTTAACTGAGCTTCTTCGACGATCCGTTTCGCTTGACCCTCAGTTTCCACAATCTTCCTTACAGCTTCGATTCCAGACAAGCGATTTCTACTCCAAATACACCATTAGACCGCGTTTTCGAATGCCCAGTTTAGATGCGCGCTATAAAACTGTTCGAAGAAGGGTTTTGATACAGTTTCCAACCCTTTACTCTACATACAAGGATTGGTGAAGAGTGCCCGTAAAGATCATTCACCCTGATCACGTGGAAATCGTTGGTCTCGGACGCGTTCTCCTGACCGCTCCACATGCAACGAGCGCTGACGCAGATCTTCACACCGGACAAATTGTTGAGGAAGCAGCGCTGACTTCTAGGTCGTTTGCCGTCATCGGCAAAGTCGACAAAGAATTCCTGGACTGGAACCGAATTCAGTCCGCGCAATCGGAGTTCAGAAAGGGCATCGAAGGATTCGTGTCGGAAGATGGAATTAGGTATATTCTTGACATCCACGGAAAAAAAGAGCCAGGCGTGGACATTGGGACGGGGCAGACGTGTTCTGAACCGACGACCGAGCTAGTAAGGTCACGGTTGGCCAAAGACTTCACGGTAAAGGTGAACAGCGAGCACAAGGGAGACGAACCTGGAAGCGTAATCACAAGCAACAACCGAACAGATGCGAAAGGCAATTTCGCTGTAGAGACTATCCAAATTCGCTTCGGTCATGAAGAGAGACAGCTTCTGAGAGAGAAGGTGATTATGGACATCTCAGAGATAGCGGACATACTCAACGCGCGACTAGAGCCCTCGTGAACCGACTAGTGCAGCGGCAGCACTTTGAGCTAGGCGAATCCAAGGGTCGGGGTAAATTCCAATGGCGAAGATCAGAATCGTGGCAGCCCAAAGGACCGCCATATAGACGCGCGGTTCAGCAATCCTAGACTGATCTTGTGGTTCGTCAAAATACATCCTCTTGATCAACCAACCATAGTAGCTCATGCTGAAGCCGCTGTTAATCAGAGCCGCCAACGCTAGATAGCCACCCCAAGTGTAAGGCGAATAGATCGACCCTGTGAACAGCATGACTTTGCTGAAGAACCCATTGAGGGGAGGCACACCGGCAAGGCCGAGAAAAATTACTGCAATACTCAAAGATGTTTGCGGCATTCTTCGAGATAACCCATTGAAAGAATCGAGATCCGTAATCGACAGCTTGGTTGCAACTGCCGCCGCAGCGACGAATGCAGCTGTCTTCAGGATTGCATAATTCAGAACGTGAAAGAGTCCGCCGGCCAAACCCAATGGCACATTGGTCGTCGTGAATGGAGTGGCGAGCGCCATTAGGATGTAACCTGCCTGGGCAATGCTGGAATAGGCGAGGAGTCTTGTGAAGCTCTTTTGCATCAGAGCTGCAACGTTTCCGACACTCATTGTCACTACGGCTACGATCGCAAAGGTCGAGTAGAAATCCACGTTGAAAGCTGAGATCCCTACGATGAATACTCGAAAGGCCGCCGCGAATGCTGCCATCTTCGCACCGGCGGCCAAAAACGCACCAATCGTCACTGGAGCGCCTTCGAAGGCATCGGGTATCCACATGTGAAACGGAACGACTGCCATCTTCACCCCGAATCCAACGATAAACAGGACAATCGCGAGGACCCCGAATGGACGAACATCTGGTCCCGCGGTCGATAGAGAGCTTGCAATGGCTGTGAGCCCAGTGGAGCCAGTGATTCCGAAGACCAGGGAAATGGCGTAAACAAGGAGTGCGGAGGAAAGTGCTGAGAGGACGAAGAATTTCATAGCTGCTTCGTTGGAATTCGGGTCCTTCTTCCTGAACGCGGTCAGGGCATACGTGGGAATGCTCATCAGCTCCCAACCAACGTAGAGAAGTATAAGATCCATTGAGGCTGCTAGGACAATCATTCCGAGGGTCGAAAGGAGCAGAAGGCCGAAGAACGGTCCCTTGTTGGGATCCTCTCGCATGTACTGAAGCGAGGCTATGGTCACGAAGATCGCGACGATCAGCAGGACTCCTGAGAAGAACAGGGTAAATAGATCAACTTGGAATCCCCCGAAAGATACTGGAGCAGAGCTTGTGAACCCAAGCCATACCGTGGATACCAGGGCGATGGCCAAACCTAGTATACAGACAAATGGTGCGAAACCGAGCTTCGATTTTTTGAAACGGAGAAAGCCGGCAGGCGTGGCGAGTAGTCCAAACACAGCAAGGCTGAGAAAAGGGGTCAGCGAAAGCAGAGCCAATCTAGATCATCTTGCTCCAAGACCAACTATGGTTCCAACCCATTTCTCCACTGTCGGAGCTATCACACTCCCTAGTATCGGGGGCGGATACACGCCAAAGATCAACAATGGCACAAGAAAGGCGACAAGAATCAGGATCGAATGAAGATGCAGCTCGTTCTTGGGGCCGACCGGGGGTGTCATCGCCACGCGCCGAAGCATCCAGAGGAAGTATCCGACAGTCAGGGCTGGAGCGACTATGGCGATTGCGAAGAGATAGCTCACGCTGAGAGCACCCTGGATCACGAGGTATTCGCTGATGAAGTTGGCAAACCCGGGAACCGCCATAGCGGCCATCGAGGCCAAGAAGAGAAGTGAAACCGTCTGAGGCATCTTCCCTCTTAGTCCTTTGAGTTCGTCGATATTCCTGGTGCCTGTGTGTTCATGGATGTATCCAGACATGAGGAAGAGCATTCCGATAGCGAGTCCATGGCTGAACATCTGAAAGACTGCTCCTGAGACTCCTGCAACTGTTGCAGTGAATGCTCCGAGGAGAACGTAGCCCATGTGATTGACGCTGGTTAGGGCAATCATTCTCTTGATGTCCTTGGCGACCAGTGCGACTGAGGCACCGTAGATCATTGTGATGAGGCCGATGGTGGTAAAGTAGGGCCAGAGAACACTCACCGCCTTAGGGAAGAGTAGCAAGTTGTACCTGATCAATCCATAGCCTCCCATCTTGAGAAGCAGGCCGGCAAGGAGAACGCTTACCGGTGCAGGGGCCTCCACGTGAGCATCAGGTAACCATGTGTGAAGCGGAAATATGGGAAGCTTCACCGCGAACCCGACGAAGGTCGTGACAGCTACTGCGAGCTGGAGAGGCAGTGCAAGATTCGGGATCCTGACTGCGAGGACATCATAATCAAACGAGGGACCTCCAGGATAAGCCGAGGTTCCAGTCCACGCGTATAGAGCAAGAAAACCGAACAACATCACCGCGCTACCGGAATATGTGAAAATGAGGAATTTCAGGGAAGCATATCTTCGTCGTGGTCCGCCCCAGATTCCGATGAAGAAAAACATTGGAATGAGAACGATCTCCCAGAAGAGATAGAATAGAATCAGGTTGAGCGAGGTGAAGACGCCGATGATTCCGGTTTCGAAGATGAGAAAGAGAGCATAATATTCGGCATGTCTGAATGTTATCTGATCCCAAGATCCCGCGGCCGACAGGAGGCTTAGGAATGTGGCTATCATCAGGAGCGGGAGGCTTATCCCGTCAATCCCGACTTTGTAGTTGAGGCCGAAAGACCCAGCCCATGGAGCGCTCTCAGAGAGCTGGAATCCTGCTTGGCCATATTGGAAAACTACTAGAATTAGGATTGAGATAGCGAAGACGATAGCGGTCGTCCCCACTCCCAGAATCTTTGCCATTTTCGGGTTCTTCCTGCCGAGCAGAAATGTCGGTGCTGCGAGGACCGCGGGGAGAAATATTGCGATTGATAGGAGTCCGATCACTTAGCTGGCCCCGACGACGAACAACATGTAAGCGAGCAGGAGGATTATGCCAATTGCGAACCCGATGACGTATTGCTCCGTCACCCCAGACTGAAGCCTTCGGAGAAGGTTGCTGAGCCTGGACCCGTACGATGCTACCTCGTTTGCTGCTCGGTCTACAACCTGAGTGTCGAGTTGATCACTCGCCCGTGAATAGTCCATTATGTCTCGACCAATTGTGTTGTTTAGCCTGTTCCAGATCCCCTGTTCAACGTAAGTGTAGAGTCCTTGGCTGGCCGCGAGTAAGCCTGAAACGAAGACTTTGTAGTAGATGGCATCGAGATACCAGCGTTTGTATAGGAATCGCTGGATCGGGTTCATGTCAATTTTGACAACATAGTTTTTCCGGAAGTAAAGCAGGTAGGCAATTCCACCCCCAACAATCGCGGCAGCTGTGCTCACAGACAGCAAGAGGAGGTCAGTAAGGCCCGAAGCTGAGCTGACTACAGCAGGAAACTTGTAGACTGTTGAGCTGAAGGTACTCGCAACATATGTGGTCAGAGGACCGCTGTAGAGTGGATAAGCGAGTCCCAAGCCTAGACTGCCAAGAGCGAGAAGCAGGTAAGGAATGAGCATCGTAAGGCCAGCTTCGTGTGGATGCTTTCCACCTTCCATGAGGTCCTCAACATGCTTGCTGGGCTTTCCGGCAAGTGTGATGCCCAACATTCGAACGGTGTAGAAACCGGTAATGAATGCTGTGAGGAGAGCTAGTCCGTAGAGGATGTATTGTCCTCCGAGGAAGCTCAAAGAAAGTATCGCGTCCTTCGTCCAGAACCCGCTGAAGGGTGGAATGCCCATCAAGGAAAGCCCTGCCAACAGCATTGAAGCGGAGGTAAGCTTCATGGCCTTCGCCAGTCCTCCCATTTCGTCCATGAAACGAGATTCTGCAACGTGTAACACCCATCCCGCGGCTAGGAAAAGTGAGGCCTTGAATACAGCGTGGCTGAGAAGATGAAAGAGTCCAGCAGAATAGCCTGCGAGAAAGTTAGCGCTGAGCCCCGCGATTCCGAGGGCCAGCATCATGTAGCCGATCTGAGAGACGGTCGAATAGGCTAGTACCTTCTTTATTTCGCGAGCGACTGCGGCCTGACTGGCAGCTAAGAGTGCTGTAAACGCCCCTATCCAGGCGATGACTCCGAAGAATTGGTACACTTGGTTGAACTGAGAGAGGGCGATGAAGAATACGGGGCCCATCCTCCCGGTAAGGAAAACTCCGGCCTTTACCATTGTTGCGGCGTGTATTAACGCGGAAACTGAGGCTGGACCGGTCATTGCATCCGGGAGCCATTCCTGCAAGGGAAACTGCGCCGACTTCCCGATCGGTCCTCCGAAGAACAGTAGAGCGGTAGGAAGTAGAAGACCTAGGCGAGCCAGATTTGCAGCCCAGCTCCCTGAGCTACCTAGTTGCGCTACGAGTTGGTTGTAGTTGAAGGTCCGCGCGAAGGCGAATATCAGAAAGATTGCTATCAGCAAAGCGATGTCTCCGATTCTTGTCATCACGAACGCTTTCATCCCCGATTTCGTCGGTGAGTATTCTTCCGAAACGCCTAGGGCTGTGTCGCCGGGGCTACCTACCCAGTACTTCGGCTCGTCGCGGTAATAGTGACCAATCAGTGCATAGGAGCAAAGGCCCACCCCTTCCCAACCGAAGAACATCATCAGGAGGTTGTCAGCGAGGACGAGCAGTAGCATGTTTCCGATGAAGAGGTTCATGAAGAACCAATATCGTGTCAGGCCGAATTCGCCTTTCATGTATCCAATGCTGTAGATCATGATGAGAAGGCTGATCCATGCGACGATGTTCGCCATGAAGAGGCTGAGGGGATCGACTAGAACTCCGGCAGTGATGTTGAGAGATGGAATCCACGCGACGGTGTAATCTCCAGCCGCGACCGTCAGCGCTGTTACCGTCGCTAACACCGCTGCTACAAAGGTAAAACCAACTGCTGCTATATCACGAACTCTAGAATGAATCTTGGCGAATAATGGGGTGAGAAGCGCGCCAACAAGGGGCGTCACCCAGATGAGCCATGCGAGAAGAGAGCTAGCCAAGTGTCTATGATCCCACTATTGCTCTTGCAGCGGAAAGGAGTCGGCCGAGTATGGGTTCAGGATAGATACCCAGGATTATGGTAACGATGCTAAGGGTGATGAGAGGAAGAGTGATTGTCCAGGGCGCTTCCTTGACATTAGAGGTGTCCGAGTTTGGCGCTCCGAAGAAGATCTTTTTCATTGCCATCAGAGAGTAACCCGCAGTAAGGGCAGTGGCAACAATTCCCAGTGCCGCGATTACAAGGCGATATTCGGAGGCAGTATCCGTCGCTCTTACGAATCCACCTTGGAACAGGAAGAATTCGGATAGGAAGCCGTTTGTGGAGGGCAGGCCTGCGAGGGTCAGAGAGCCGATGAAGGCAGCGGTGGCCGTGATTGGCATTTTGCTGGCGAGTCCTCCGAGCTTGCTTAGGCTTCTCTCGCCGCGGACCTGAAGCATAACGGCGCCAACGACGATGAAGAGTATTCCTTTGGCAGTGCCATTGCTCACGTACTGAAACATTGAGCCAGAAACCCCAAACGAGTTGAATGCGGCGAGCCCGAACAGAATGTAGCCCATCTGGCTGATACTCGAATATGCAAGGAGTCTCTTGATGTCGTCTTGCACCAATGCCATCGCGCTACCGTAGATCATCGTAATGAGAGCCCACCCTGCAAAGAAAGCAGAGAAAGTGAGAAAGGCCTGCGGAAAGATCGTCATGACTATTCGAACGGTCGCGTACCCTCCTATCCCCGTCATGGCAGCAGCCAGAATAGTACTGATTGGAGTAGGCGCCTCGGCATAGGCTGATGGAAGCCAAACGTGAAGTCCGAACTGACCTATTTTGACAAAGAACCCGAAGCACATCGTTCCAACGATTCCAAGGCGGAGGGTTGTCGAAATGAGGCCTGGATTCACAGCGAGATTGCTGATGACGAGATCCATGTCGGTAGCGCCGGTCAGATAGGCGGTAACTAGTATTCCGACGAGGAGCACTAGCGCTCCTACATGGGTCCAGATGAAGTAAGTGAGCGAAATTCTCTCTTTCTCGCCGTATCCCCATTCAGCGATGAGGAAGAAGGAGGGAACAAGCATGATCTCAAAGAAGAGATAGAACTCGATCAGGTTTGTGGCCAGAACAGTCCCGATCATTCCCAGGGAGTAGAGCGCGAACAGACTGTAGTAGAGGCCGTAGCGTCCTGGATCGTTGCCTATCCGTTGATGCATATAGGGGACGGAGAAGAGAGAGACCAGCGCCGTTAGGAGGCCTATGATGAAGAGAATGGGAAGGCTCAGATTGTCAACTCGGAAGCCAAAGTTTCCAATTGGAGACCATGAATATAGTTCCTGGTAGGTCCCTTGAGGGGACCCCGAACCTTGAAGCGCAGCGTATAGGACCGTAACGAGCGGGATTAGAAGGAAGATGAAAGAAACGAATCCGGTTTTCTCTGTTAGCTTTTTAGAGAGAGCGTAGAGGATTGGAATCGCTAGCAGCGGCACGAGTATTGCGCCAATTAGAAGCAGTGTCATTGGGGTCTATCCTTTCAGCTTTGATAGTTTCGACAGGTCTATGTCGGTGTTCAGTCTGGAGACGAGGATGATTATCGAGAGCCCGACAGCCGCTTCCATCGCGGCGAGTGCGATGGTGAACAATACGAGGACTTGCCCGGTGACTATGGGAGGATTGCGCAGGCGGGCGAAGGCGATTATGTTCAGGTTGGCCGCGTTGTAGATCAACTCAACGGAGAAGAGAATGCGAATAGCGTTCCGTTTCGTCGTGAGACCATAGATTCCGATGCCGAGCAGGATTGTTGATACGGCGAAGAAACTCGACAGAGGCTCCAATTCCTACTCCCCCCTATCCGTCTTCGACAGAGCCAACGCACCGATTACAGCAGCAGCCATGACTAGAGACATGAATTCTAGTGGAACGCCGTAACTCTTCAGGAGAGAAGTACTAAACAAAGAGAGAGCGCATCCGGATCCGCACGAGTCTGGTCCCGGAAAGGCCGTTGCGTTAGCCAGCGCCCCGGTCATCCCCAGCAGCAACGAAACGAGCATGGCAGCGAGAAGTGATACGCGTTTCAGCCCCAGCGGGGTTTCACCCTTCTTCGGCCCAACGAGCATGACAGTGAAAAGGATCAGAACTACGACTGCGCCGATGTACACTGCAATCTGAAACCAGCCAACATAAGCTGCGTCCAGAAGAAAGAACAACCCAGCCACTCCGAGGAAGGCGATTCCAAGTGCCGCCGCTCCGTAAACGAGATCTCTTGCTTCGATCGCGAGGATCGCAGCGCCGATCGTTACTGCCGCGAATGCTAGAAACAAGAGGTCTGTCATTTTTGGGTTCAGAGCGTTGGGAGTCCTACGACCAGAAGGTAGGTTATGCCTATGTTGAGTATCGCAAGCGTGAGAAGAGTGGTCCAACCTGCTCTGAGAAGTTGGTCGAGGCGGACTCGCGGAAATGTGGATCTCAGCAGCATTATCAGCACGATGATTATCAGAGTTTTGAGCAGCATCCAGAAGAGAGGAGGAAGAAAACCTGGTCCAAGGAAGCCTCCTAGATACATTACGCTGAAAAGGGCCGAGAAGGCGTAAAGCTTCACAAAACCGGGTCCTTGCGCTGCAAGGAAGAGGACGCCCGTGTATTCTGCCTGCCAACCCATCATGATCTCGGATTCGGCCTCTGGCAAGTCGAACGGAAGACGCTCCATCTCCGCGACGCTAGTGACCAAGAAGATGAATGCCCCAAGAGCTTGAGGAATGATGAACCAACCTGTGGATTGAGCGGCTACAATCTGAGCCAGGTTCAAGGTTCCCGCCATCATGATTACCCCGAGGGCGGACAGCCAGAGCGGAATCTCATACGCTGTCTGCTGAAAGAGCGCTCGCAGCCCTCCAATGAAGGGGAACTTGCTGTTAGCACTCCATCCCGCAAGCAAGATGAGAGTGGGAGACAAAGTTATGATAGCGAGAAAGGCGGGGAGTCCAACTTCGATATTCGCGATTTGAAGCCCCGGTGCAAACGGTATGAGTCCAACAAGGGCCGCGCCGAGGACGAGGCCTGTCGTTGGAGCCATTATGAAAAAGAAGGCATCAGAATTCTCTGGAACGAAGAGTTCCTTGAACGCAAGCTTGATCAGGTCCGCAAACATCTGCAGAATTCCTCCAGCCGGGCTCGCATAGAGCGGGCCGACACGGAGCTGGACCCTAGCCGTCAATTTGCGCTCTAACCAGCCGAGAAGCGCTCCTATGATTGCGATTGAGGTGAGGCCGGGGAAGAGTACTATTTGTAGAAAGAGCGGGCTGGTAACCATGTCAACTATTGGTTGCAACGGCCCAAGCACCGACGCCAAGCCCTGTGCGGACTCCTACCAGTTCTCCCGGTGGTTAGCGAGGTGAAGCGCATAGCCAAGAGGGATCAGGAGGACAACTATGAAGACAAGAACCGGAACTGACCCCGGCGCACCAAGAGCCCTCAGGTTCAAACCCCATGCGAAAAGGAACATGGCGATGACATCATAGACGACAAACATGAGAAGGTAGGGATAGTACTGGATGATGAATCGAGTCCTACCAGGGCCGACAGCAATCTGGCCTGATTCGAATGGCTTCTTCTTTTCAGGAGTAGGTCTAGGGTCCTTTGGGGTGATGAAGAGCCTGAGAACGATGACGAGTGCGACGGTCGAGACGAAGAGAAACCCGATGTAGGCTCCGATCTCCGGGATTCCCTGCGCGACCATTTCTTGGACCCGTGCTCGATCTTCGAGCCACCGGGAGTTGAGCTATTATAAACGTTTGAGTTGGAGAGTAGTCTTGGCCCTATTCCTTCCTCTTCCATAGATAATCGGTGTATTCTTCGAGAATCTTCCGGTTTCTCAACCGTTTTACCTTCCTCAATGAGGCCTTTGCCTCAATCGCGTAATCTCTCGCGCGTTTCCGAGCAAATTCCAAAGAGCCGGTTCTTCTCAGAAGCTGAAGGACCTCTCTATTGCTGTGACTGTTGTTCGAGTTCAATACGTCCGAGTTGTGGTTTGGACGAGGCGCCTCATGAAGACAGTGGGAAGTTACAATGTTCGGTCCCTTCAACAGTTGTTCCCCGGAGCCGTTGTGAAAGTCTAAGACGTCATCTTGAATCTGAAACGCCATTCCGCCTGACCTCCCGAATTTCTGCATGCTAACAAGATCCTTTCCACCTACTCCAGCTATCGCAGCTCCGATACCCGCGGCACTTCCAAACAAAGAGGCTGTCTTCAGATCAGCAATCGCGATACACTCGCTTACGCTCGCGTTCAAGTCGGAAATAATGTCTAGAAGTTCTCCCCTACTGACGTCCACCAGGGACGAGCCGATCATTCTCATTACCTCCTGGTTCTTGTAGTTCGACAAAAGCTGCACGCCTTTGGAGGCCAGGAATAACCCCGAGGTCAATGCCTTCTCGTTGCTGAACGCCATATGAACTGTCGGAGCACCCCTCCGAACCTGATCCTTATCGATAAGATCATCAAAAACGAGGGTTGCGGCGTGAATGATCTCAAGCGCTGCAGCAGCATCCAGGGCCTCGTTAGGGTCTCCTCCGAATGCCTTCGCAGAAAGAACGACCAACAACGGCCTACAACGTTTACCTCCAGTCTTGAACATGTACTTGATAATTTGATTAGCCTCCTCTCGGTCGAAATTCGTTTCAAGAGTATTGTCAATTTTCTCCTGAATCGGACCACGCCAACTCTTGAAGATCGGAGGAAAGACGCTCATTCAAATTTACCTGATCGAAATTTCAAGTAGCCTTTGTCCACACCCATATTTAATCGGTTGCAACGACACAAAATCCTCCTTGATTATCGGTATGTAGATGCCTAAAACAACCTTTATACCAAAAGCCAGACAAGCGCGCGTAATTCAAGTGAAAAAAATGGAAACAACACCAAAACCGCCCGAAGCACCGAAGTCTAAGAGCAATCCGTGGAAGCTCATCGCGATCGTCGTAGTGATACTAATCGTGGTCGGCGTAGCAGCGTACATTCTGACCTTACCGCCACCCTCTACAGCTGCGAACGTCCACATACAAGATGATGCCGCGTGCAGCCCTAACGATGCTAGCTGCCTGTTCAGCCCAGCGTCCTACAACGCAACAGTGAACGGAAGTGGCGTGGTTTGGAAGAACGATGGCACGATCAACCATACCGTAGCTACCAACGCAACTCAGAACGGTAGCCTGCCAACATTTACTTCGTCCAATATCGGGCACGGCCAGACATACTCCTTCTCCTTTACCGCTGCGGGCACATACCACTACTACTGCACAATTCATCCGTGGATGAAAGGCATCGTCATCGCAAAGTAGAACATCGCTTCCCACCAACTCTCCGATCATCCACTCTCTTTTTCCTGGCTCTGAGTGACCGAATCAGACCAGAGCAAACTGAGCTTTCCAGAACTCTAAGACAGGACACAGGTGTCGAGGCTGCGTAACGACCTTGCCGATACAAACGGGGTTGCGACTAGAACCGGTATGCTCACAAGAATCAACACAGTCTGAAGAGGGCCTAGGAAAAAGGATGCGGACAAAGCGCCAGTTCCACCGAGAAGTGAAATGAGGGCTAGCCCTGCGCAAGTCGGACAAGAAGTAAAAAGGCCGATGAAGGCGCCTAACCCTCCAAACCAGCCAAGACTAGCGTTCTTGGTTCGAAACGATAGTGTAAAAATTGCAAAGCTTGCATTGAAACCTACTAGCCATGAAATTGAGGAGAGAAGAAGAAGGTTGATCGGAACGATAAGGAGCCCTAGATGTTGAGAGAGGTACACGACAACTTGTGGGGTTTGTCCGACTGGCCCGCAACAGGTAGCGATGGCCATCGAGGGTATCCCAACGTGATAAGCTTCTGAGAAACTCAGAGCTGGTTGAAAGACGACAATTCCCGATGCAAACGCATAGAAGATGGCGTACACGAAGGCAGATGCGAGAAGTAGCCGCGAGTATCGGCTCTTAACAAAAGCCGCGGCAACTATTCCTGAGGGTGACAACGGGTTTCCTGATGATTCGGCTAGCGACCGGTTGGTCAAGATATTCGTCCCACCATAGAACATCAAGCACAATCCGAACATGTCAACGGCCAAAGCAAGGTACGCGTAGCTTAGGACAAAGTCTTCGCTTCCGATGCCACCGTTGAGGTTCAACAAACCTATGACAGGGTAGGTGGTGAATCCGAAAATCACTAGAAAGGCGCCAAGAAGCACGATCTGCAATGATCGAGTGCGACGGGACGATAGACGGCTAGTCATTGCAGGAGTTTGCCGGTTGAATGCCGGACTGTTCGTGGTCTGTGAAGATACCCATTTCGACTTCTCATGTTCCGACCCACAATGTCCGGGGTATCCATCCCAGGCAACATGCATCTCAGTGGACATGTAGCTGTATGAAGACGAGCGACATCAGCAAGGAAGCTATGACGAGGCCGATCAGGACCCAAGACGACAGGGATTTTGGCTCGTATTTGAGGTGCTGGTAGAACAACGCTATCAAGAGCGCTTTCATCCCAGCCAAACCTAGAAGAATGCTAACTATCACACCATAAGAAAGTGCTATGGTTCCAAACAGCATTGCTACACCTGCCGACGCCGACGGATACAATGCCACTATGTTGACCTCTATGTCGGTACTTCCCACGAGAATCGCGAACACGAGAAGGTACAGGTATGTGGTGTTCATTGGATCACCTAGATGAGATAAAACAAGGGGAAGAGAAAGACCCAGACAATGTCGACAAAGTGCCAGTAGAGGCCGAAGTGTTCTATTGCTTGATGATCGCCTTTGAGGTAGCGGCCTTTGAGAGTGTTGACTAGCAGGTACAGAGTCATGAGCATGCCCGCGAAAACGTGAACCCCGTGTGTTCCGGTTGTGATGAAGTAGCTAGTTGCCGGGAGGCCGTAGGCTACAGAGAAAACCCCGTGTGATCCGAGATAGACCCACTCCGTCGCTTTGATGTAAAGAAACGAAATCCCCAGCCCAAACGTGGCTATCAAGCTCACAATCAACCCGTTACGTGATCCTACTTTTGCCGAGACGAGAGCCATTATTGCCGTGAGACTACTGGTGAGCAGAACAAGAGTCATTGCAAACCCGTTTCGGATATCGAAGAGTGACCCGACTTCCGGCCAAATCGGGGAGTTAGTTCGAACGAAAAAGTATGCGCCAATGAGCACTCCGAAAAAGATTACTTCGGCACCCAAAAAGGTCCAGATTCCAAGCTTTACGTTCGGAACCTCTCGGAATGGCCAGCTCTCGACATGAGACTCTTCGTGCACCGAGAACTTCTCTCTGCTGTAACCATAGAGTACGATGACCCCAAGGATGGCACCGTCCAGTATCAACGGCCAGAACGGCTGGAATGTCACTGGGGTGGTCGGACTGCTAGGTTGTCCTATCGTTAGGCCGAGGAAGAAGATGAACGCTGCGAACGCCACGACAATAGGCCACGGGCTTAAGCCTTCAAAGTGAGAGTGCAGATAGCCGTCTCCTATCTTCGAGCCATTGGGATACCCAGCGCCATGTGGTAGTCCCGCACTGGTCCCGAAGTGATACGTCCCATCTTCGGCAATGGATGGTATTTTGTCAAAGTCATGGGCTGGTGGTGGGGAAGGAAGGGACCATTCCAGGGTCCAACCGTCCCAAGGATTCGGGCCGGAAGGCGGTCCTCTTCTCTGGCTAAGGAAGATGTTTACGAAGAGAAGTACCTGGGCACCACCAAAGATGAAACCGCCGAAAGTGGCAAGGGAGTTCAGTGATCCCCATCCCGTGTCGGGGGCGTATGTCTGTATTCTCCGGGGCATATCTAGCAAGAGAAACATCGGAAAGTAGAGTATGTTGAATCCGATGAAGGAAACGATAAAGTGGATCTTGGCGACGGTTTCATTGTACATTCTTCCGGTAAATTTCGGAAACCAATAATACAATCCAGCGATCAGCCCCATGATGCTTCCTCCAACCATGATGTAGTGGAAGTGCGCGACGACGAAATACGTGCCTCTCAACGCATGATCAAGAGCCACAGACGCGAGGTATACTCCGGTGATACCACCAATCACGAATAGGGCAATGGCTCCAAGCGCAAAGAGTGCGGCTGCCTTGAGCTTTACCCTCGCTTTTGTCAGCGTCTCGATCATTGCGATTACCATCACGTCAAAAGGCAGCGAAACCGCGATTGTTGTTACTGTATACAACTTGGTTGATGTCAATCCGATTCCAGTCACAAACATGTGATGACCCCAAACAATGAAGCTGATGACCGCGGCAGCTATCATTGAACCAATGACATACTTGCTGCCATAGAGAGGCCTTCGACTGAATGTCGGAATAACATCCGCGATAAGGCCAATGGCCGGAAAGAGAACGATGTACACTTCAGGATGCCCGAAGAACCAGAAGACATTGTCCCAAAGCAGCGCTCCACCTTGAAGCGACGAGAAATAGAAGGTTCCGAACGCCCGGTCAACATAGAGCAGGAGAACGGCTGCTAGGAAGGATGGAAACGCGTAGAGCATCATGAAAATCGTCACCAGAATCGCCCACGGGAAAACCGGCATATTTCTCAGCTTCATGCCGGGAGCCCGCATCTTGAACATGGTCACAAGAAAGTTCACTGAGCTCATTGTTATTGAGACCGTAATCAGGATGAGAGCAGCAGCTCCAACGTTGAGCCCTATTGAAGGAGCAAATTGAAATGCGGTCTGGGGAGAATAGAGCGTCCAGCCGAGGTCCGGGGCACCGAAGATGAAACTCATTATGATGGCAACGCCGCTGAACAGGTAGAACCAGTAGCTCATCGCGTTGAGCCTTGGGAATGCAAGGTCCCGAGCTCCAATTTGGAGTGGAATGATGTAGTTCGCGAAGCCAAACGCGAATGGTGATAGGACCCAGAATATCATTAGAAGGCCATGGACTGTTACGAACTGATTGTACAGGGTCTCGGTCAGTACATGGTTGTCTGGAACTGACAGCTGTGTGCGCATAGTGACAGCCAGTAGTCCAGCCGCGACGAAGAAGAAGAGGGCCGTAACAAGGTAGAGAATTCCAACCTCCTTATGGTTGGTTGTGAACAGCCACCTCCGGACTCTGGGTGGAAAAATGTCCTGGCTCATATGGTCACTTTGCACTGCCGTACCAATTCTGGAAAGCTGTGACATTCATCACGGCCAGAGTTGCAATCATTCCGACGTGTCCGGTCCCGCACAGCTCAAAGCATTGGATAGTGTAATTCCCGGGCGTGTAGGGGATGAACCAGATTGTGTTGGTTCTTCCATGAATGGCATCTGTTTTGATCTTGAATTGTATTATGCCGAAATCATGGAAAACATCGGCGCTGGTAACGTCGAGAACGACCGTCGTGTCAACCGGCACCCTGAAGAAGTTGGTGTATGTGTGATTGTTCGGATACCTGAAAACCCAATAGAATTGGTGACCCGTGACGTCGAGTCGTGGACAACTTTGTCCCGTGGCCTGGGTCTGATTGTACGCGGCAATGCCATAACACCATGTAGCGTTCGGTGGAGTATTCGGGAAAAGCGTGTCCACCGCGGCAAATGATGTTATGATCAGGACAGCTAGGAGGAATGTCGAGAGCGTTACAGTAATCAAAACGTTTCGACCATGTCCCCGTGCGGTAGGAATCCGTCCCAGCCGAGGCGTATCTTCAGGATCGCTTGAAGACTTCTTCGAGCGATACCTGATTATTAGGTATGCCATCAACGCGAAAACGATCACACCAACAACAATGGCGAGATCGGTGAAGATCCCGTATAGATTGTCGAAAATTACTTGAGTATTGGAGACCGCCATCTTCTATGTCTCTTGATTTTCCTCGTTTCGATCGCTCGTTTTTAAAGAGTTATGCACTGACTATAACGAATGAGGAAAGCCAACTATCCAGGTAGCAAGCGAGAGGAACCGGTAAGCCTTCTAACTGTAATCGCGTTAAGTATGACCGCGGAAAATAATGCAGAGGCCACTGCGAGGTGCGCGGTACTCACTAGAGGGTCCAGAGCGGTTTTGACAGTCACCATCCCCAACAAAATCTGAACCAAGAGAACGAGAAAACTGGCGGTCGATAATTGCAGAATTCTCTTTTCTTCTCTGTATCGTGTCCAAGCGACTATCGTGGTTCCAAGTACGAAAAGCCCGACTACCAACGTGAACAGCCGGTGAGTCCATTCCACTAGTACGGGTCCCGAAAGTGTTGGTACGACCTGTCCGTTGCATAGTGGCCATGAATCGGGGCCTGCACTACCACAAGCTAGCCCCGAACCGCTGAAGACCACGTATCCCCCGATGACGATCAAGATGTACGTGGAGAGTACAGATCCATATGCTAGGATTCTAAGGCCTAGGGTTTCCTTCAGTGAAGTCATAAGGCAGTATCTCGTCCCTGAGTTTTCTTCGGTGCTATTTAGCCACTGACCATCGAGAACTCTTACTTCGACCTAAGGATCTCGTCGGTCATGTTCTCCAATAGCTGACCGGGGTTCGGTCCCTTCACGACGCTACTCGAAACGAGCACTCCCCGAGTTCCAAGCTCAAGCGCCTTCCCGACATCCTCTGCGGTGCTTACCCCTGCTCCACACAGGATGTCAACGGAGCCGTTGACTGTCCGGATTCGTTTGATAGCGTGGGTTATCAGCTCCGGCCGAGCCTTCGAAACTGCAATCCCAGTACCTATCAGATCTGGAGGTTCTATAGCGATCATGTCCGGATTTAACGACGCTACGGCCGCACTCACTCCAGGAGTGTCGGTGCAGACCAGAGTTGCCAGATCCGAGACTCTTGCGAGAGAAAGTGCTTCCTCGATCTCAGAGATCTTGATTCTTCTCTCGGAGTGGTTTAGGATGGTTCCGGTGGCGCCAGCTGCTTTCACTGCCTCGGCCAAGATGTGGCCTGTGTACGCTCCGGGCTTGATGGGATCGATGTGTTGGCTGAAAACAGGTATCTCAACAGCCTCAGTCACGCTCTTCAGATCGGTGAACTGGGGCACAACCACGATGGTCACTCCGCTATCTTTCGAAACCTGGTTGGCGATCTTAGCGAGTTGAACGGCCCTCTTGCCAGTCGCCTCAATGTACGTCTTGAAATTCACAATAATGGGCGGAGCTCTAGCCCCTTTGATTCTGCTCAACCCTCAGCGATCCTAGGAAAGCCCAGCTGCAATTCCTGAGAGTTCCTCAAACTCCAAAACCAAGTCCCTATTCCCCAAGTATGTAGGCACCCTTTGTGAGAGGCTTCGTGGCTCAACATCAAGAATATTTCCTTTCCCAGTGCTCGCTTTTCCCCCAGCTCTCTCGGTGATGTATCCAATTGGATTTGACTCGAACTGCAAACGGTATTTTCCATCAGGTGCATCAAGCAAGTCTGGATAGGCGAAAAATCCACCCATACACAGTACTTGATTATAATCGCCGACAAATGATCCCCCATATCGAAACTTCAACTTCCTCCTCTCAAGCCTGTCCGCAAATTCTCTCACCATCTCCGTCCACTTGTCCCGGGATCCCCCAATCCCGTAGACCGAGCCTTTCTGTGGCAAACGGTGCGGCTCTCCGTTCGAGACAAACTTGGAGGCTCCGGTGCCCCTCCCTGCTGGAGCGGCGAGATAGACACCGCTCTTTGTCCCGATCACCGCCTCAACGTATGGTCCGTAGAGGAAGTACACTGCTGACAATAGATCGCGGCCCATCGCTGGCAAAGCCTTGTCGTGATAGATCCCGACTATTGTGCCCATGAGATTGTTCGTTCTGATGTTGGAGGACCCATCCAAAGGATCTAATGCAACAGTGTACTCACCGTGATCGGCGCTCATCACTGTCTCCATTTCCTCGGAAGCAACTTGTCTGACCAGTCCGCTTCTAAGTAATCTCTTGGTCAGAAGACCATTTGACCACACATCAAGTTCTGTTTGCTGATCTCCGTAAACGTTCACGCCTTCAGTCATTCCTAAAGTTCTCGGAATCTCCCGGACAATCCGCAAGCTCAGTTCAGCGAGAAGGTCCACGAGCTTGCCGAGACTCCGGTCTTCGCTCTCAAGAAGCTCGCGAAGTTTTCGTGCCGCCATTGGAGAAGCTACTTCTTCACCGCGCTACGACAAGCTGCAACGCCTTATCGACTCCCCGGCCGTTGAATATGATCTCTTTCAAAGCCGACGCCATCTTGAGCGGTTCTTGGTGCTGCCAGACGTTTCGTCCAACGGCGAGGCCAGCCGCCCCTGCATCCATCGCCCCCTTAACCTGGCTGAGAAAGGTTTCATCAGTTGGAGCCTTCGGTCCGCCTGACATGAACACCTTGATCAGTCCTGCGGACTTGATCGCCCACTTGAAGGTTTCAGGCGACCCAGAGTACTTTATCTTGACCGCGTCAGCCCCAACTTCGAGACCTGCCCTAGCAGCATAAGACACGATTTCCGGACTCGTATCGTTCTTCACAGCCTCACCCCTCGGATAAATCCAAGCAATAGCTGGAATCCCGTCATCGTGGGCTTCTTCCTGAATCTCCCCAAACTCTTGAAGCATCACACTCTCGTGAGCACTGCCGAGATAGATAGTATACCCAACACCCTTCGCGCCCAAGCTGATAGCTTCCTCCACGCTGCAAACTTGAGTCGAGACCGGTTCACCCTTTGGCAGATTGGTTTTTCCATTAAGTTTCACAATGAGCGGGACTTTCCCAGTATAGTATTTCTCAGCAATACCCTTGTGCAGAACAAGTCCAGTAAAATCTCCTTTTGCTGCGATGTCAAGGATATAGTTTGGATCGATGTTCCTATCGTTAAAATCCGCCGAGGGCCCGTGTTCGAAACCCTGATCATATGCAAGTAGCATTCCTTTCCCGTCTCTCAGAAAGTTGTTCATGTTAGCCTTCAAGGATTTCTCCAAGTTCAAAATTCCCTCTTCCCCACTTTAAACTAATCCTTGATCGCAACCCATGCTCACGATGCCGGGGAAACCGTTATCGGACAACGAATAGGAGGCGGCTCTATGCCCAGGCGCATTGTGATCGTCGGATGCGGAGTCTCCGGCACAACCGCGGCGTTTCACGCGCGAAAAATAGATAGGACAGCGAAGATCGTTCTGCTAGGCGACGAAGCTCTGCCTGAATATTCCAGGTGCGGCCTCCCCTACGCCTTCAGTCACGTCGTTCCAAGCCTCGAGGCACTGATCGGATACGATGAAGCCTTCTATGAACAGATGAACAGGATCGACCTCCGCCTCAGCTGGAAAGTAAATAGGATCGTTGTTGAGAAGCAAACAGTGGAAGCAGTTAGAACCAACGACGCTTCGACTGAGACTCTTCAGTACGACGCGCTAATTCTCACAACTGGGGCACGACCTAGCATCGTACCGGTACCAGGAGCCGACCTCAAAGGAGTGTTTACCATACGCACGATGAACGATATTCAAAGACTCACGGATCATCTTACGGAAAACAATGCTAAGCGAGTCGCAATTATCGGAGCAGGATTAACAGGATCAGAGATGGCCGAAGCTCTTCTTCAACGAGGCGTGACCGTTATACAGGCGGAAATCGTCCCAGAAATTCTTCCTGTGATACTCGATCCAGACATGGCCTCAATCATTAGAACACGAGCGGAGGAACATGGTGTCGAGTATCATCTGAACTCGACCCTTGAGGAGATCGTGGGTCGAAATGGGAAGGTTTCAGGTGTCCGTATTTCCGGAGAAGAGTACGGAGTCGATGCGGTTATTGTTGCAGTAAGGGTGAAGCCCAACACTGAGTTGGCCAAGAACGCAGGGATTGTCCTGGGGGAATCGGGCGGCATCAAGACTGATGAGCGCATGGCGACTTCCGCATCAAGCGTGTACGCTGCGGGTGATTGCATAGAAACATACGATCGAATAACACGACGGAACGTATTCTTCCAACTTGCAACGACAGCTGTAAGACAAGCGCTGGTGGCAGGGACCAACGCAGCAGGGGGTAATGCAAAATATCCCGGGTCGACAGGGGTCACGACGGTCAAATTGTTCGGACTCGAGATAGCATCCTTTGGGCCCACCACAACAGCTTCGGAAGAAATCGGTATTCACCCGATATCCGTCAGAATTACCGGGTCCACACGGCTTCCTTACTACCCGGGGGGTAAGGAGCTCACTGTCAAGCTTCTCGCAGACTCCGAGGATGGGCGATTACTCGGAGCTCAGCTCGTAGGTGAGGAAGGCGCCACTCTAAGAGCAAATTTCGCGTCCATAGCTGGACACTTGGGCTTGAGCGTCGAGCAATTCGAACAGATCGAGACATGCTATTCACCACCATTAGCTCCAGTCTGGGACCCCGTAACAATCGCAGCTCAAGCGTTGCTACGGAGACTCCAAACCTCTCGGGGAGCAAAGTCACAAAAGCTCACAACAGTGGAGGACTAGAGATGCGAGTTCTCGTCTGTGACCCTATCCATAATGATGGATTAGCGATTCTCCGAGCCGCAAGCTTCCAGGTCGATGATCAGGCGGGCATTGACAGAACGAAGCTCCTGGAGGTGATCTCGAATTACGAGGTCGTTATTGTCCGCGGCAGGACGAAGATCGATGCTGCCGTGATAAGAGCAGCAGGAAAACTGAGGATCATCGGCAGAGCCGGAGTTGGACTTGACAACATCGATCTCGACGCTACTAGGGCTGCTGGCACGCAGGTCTGGAATACTCCCAGTGCGCCATCGACCAGCGTTGCCGAGTTAACCGTTGGTCTGATCTTGTCACTCTTGAGGAGGATTCCCTTCGCGGATCATGAGATGAAGGCGGGTCGCTGGATCAAGAACCAGTTGATGGGTGAGGAGTTGCAAGGCAAGAAGGTCGGTGTCATCGGACGAGCGGGCCGGATAGGGAATGAAGTGTCAAGAATTCTTACAGTGGGTTTCCAGGCGGAAGTTCTCGGA
>MNGN01000024.1 GCA_001918745.1 Crenarchaeota archaeon 13_1_40CM_3_52_17
TGATCCTCCGCTGGAGGCGCGGGTTCCCCGATTAGACAGATGCTGCTTAAAACAGAAGGTGGGTTACAGCCGGGACGCCGCCCCCAAAAACCAGTATTCTACCCCTCCCCTTCTGGGAGAACAATCTGAGATAGTGAACTTTCTACTGTGGATGCAGCGAGAGGGTTACAGCCCTTCAACCATAATGAACGTGAGGAAGATTGTTGTTCGACTGAACAAGTTAGGGACTTTGTTAGATGGCGATGCTGTCAAGCTCTACGTTGCGAGACTTGAGGTTAGAGGCGGGACCAAGCTAACGATCTTCAAGGCGTATGCGACTTTTGCAAGATGGAAGGGATTTGCATTTGACATTCCGAGGGTCCGGGATACTGAGCCGGTCTTACCCTTCATTCCGCTAGAGTCTGAACTTGACTCTCTCATATCAGGATCAAGCAGGAAGCTCTCGACCTTGCTGCTGCTTTTGAAAGAAACAGGATGTAGAATTGGAGAGATTCTAAGACTCGAATGGACTGATCTAGATCTAGAAGCCGGCACGGCCAACGTCAGGGCTGAGAAAGGGTCCCGAAACAGACAGGCCCGGCTGTCTCAAAGATTGCAAGCAATGATGATGCGTCTACCTAAGAAGAACAAGTTGGTATTCTCTGGAACCAAGACAGGAACACTCATCAATCATCTCGCTATCCTAAGGAAGAGACTTGCCTCAAAGCTTGAAAATCCGAGACTCTTGAGAATTCACTTTCACACCTTCCGGCATTGGTACGCCACCAAGACATACCACAAAACCAAAGACCTTCTTTTCACCCAAAGGGTCCTGGGACACAGGTCCCTCAACTCAACCTTACGATACACTCAGCTTGTCAACTGGGAAAATGAGGACGAATTCATTTGTAAAACAGCCAAGTCCCTACCTGAAGCAACGTCTCTGATAGAAGCAGGCTTTGAGTATGTCACGGAGATGGATGGCGTGAAGTTGTTAAAGAAGAGGAAGTAGCTGTGGTCTTACGAGAAGCGCGGTAGATGTATTCAGTTTCCATTTTCTAAGGTTGAAGTAATTGACCTAGATTTTTACCTATATTTAGAACTTCCCCCTAGTGGATGTGAGCAAACGAGGAGCCTATGCGACTGTGACCCCAGTAGCTGAGATCTTCAACGCTACTTTTGATGAAATGATGAAACTTGTCGACCGACTCCCTGAGCGGCCAGCTTACGCTCCCACGTCTCGTCTTGTTTGAGCCGAGTTCTCACTATCCGCGAGCAATGTACCGACGGGTTTTAGGGTGGAACATGCACACACAACAAAGGCCAGTGGTTGTTGCTAATTAGAAGTTGATGGTTATCTGCCTATTTTTTTGACCATCTTCATGATGAAAACATATATGTCTTCAGCGTTCTCGCCGAGTCATGAGGCCGATTTCTGGTCTGCTCCGTTTGCTGAGTTCGTTATCGTTAATCCGCCGAACGGCAGGTGTTATGATGTTGGTCTGTCTTTCTCTTCTTATGTCAGTACATGCAACAACGGTGGGCACGAATGTCAGAATCACTCCATCCACAGACACGGCTTTTCAAGCCGAAGTTGCCGTTGCGCTGAACCCGAGTAATGACGCCAGCCTCGTCGCTGGCTACATGACAATGGTAGCCCAACAATTCCAGCTGGCCCACGCCAGGTCCACCGACAGAGGGGCCACATGGCAGAACAACGCACTCTTCTCACTCTCTGGATTCAACAAGTTTGTTGACCCTTCCGTGGGCTTCAATGTTGGCGGAACACCGTATTTTGTTGGTTTGGCTGAGAGTTCGGCCGTATGTGTGACCGATGACAAGTCTTCATGCAACGCAAGCCTAGTCATCTCGAAGTCAGCTGACAGCGGGACTACATGGACTGCCCTCGGCGTGTTCAAGCCTGCCACCTGTTCGAATGGCGTGGGCACATTTCATGATAAGCCCGACATGAAAGTTGATACTGGTTCTTCGTCGCCAAATATTGGAAAAATCTTCGTGAGCTGGACAAGATTTGATGCGTGTCCAATAGCCGGTGCCCAGTTGCCTCCTACTAGCGTAATGCTTGCTCGCCTGACCGACACAGGTTCGGGCTTCACCCAGGATCTGGAGACTAGAGTAGCTGGTGCTTCCGGGGGCACGGCGACCACGCAGATCATGTGGAATGACGTTGCCATAGCCCCCAACGGAGATGTGTACGTTGGCTGGGCTCAGATCACAAAGCCTCCGGCAGTCCCAATCGCGCAAGAGGCGATATCGGTGGCCAAGTCCAGTGATGGAGGACAAACCTTCACAACTTTGAGCGTTCCAAGCTCAGTTAATGGTCCGGTTTTTGACGCCCTTCATCCTCTATCGTTCGAGATCGAAGTCGACCCCGGAGCACCAAGCAACATCTATCTAGTATACGAAGACTCATCCGCCAATTCGGGCGACGTCATGTTCAAACGTTCCACCAACGGCGGAACGGGATGGTCGCTCCCGCTCACAGTCAATAGCAACACAGCATTTATCCAATCTTTCCCGACAATGAGCGTTGTCGCTGGCAGAATAGACATCATCTGGTATGACGGACGAAATTCTCCAAGCAATCTTCAGTTCGATGTTTTCTATGCCAAGTCTCTAGACGGTGGTCAGTCCTTTTATCCCGATATTCAGATAAACAGCGCGTCCGTTCCGACCACCGGTCCCGCTTTGGGAGACTACATCGGAATGTCATCATCTAGATACTTCGCCGACACCGTCTGGACAGGAGGACTGCCTCAATCGAGTGATATTCGCGACCCAATATTCGCTCTCTTATCCGACCTGGGTACAGGTATTGGTGGTGGGGGTGGAAGCGTAGCATATGGCACTCTTATCATAAAAGCCGACGGGACAAGAATGCCAGTTCAGAACCTGGCGGTTGGAGATAATCTGCTAATGTATGATGTTTACAGCCGCACATCCATTACTGCGACATTGACCTCGATCCCACGCACAACTGTCGATAACATGTTGACCATATACACCGAGAACGGGATGCCTCTACGGGTCGATGCCAATCCAAGACTGAGATTCTACGTCTGGACTACCGCCGGACCAACTCTGAAGCCGGTAACGGAGTTCCGGGCAGGCGACCTTATCTACAACTATGACCTTGCCAAGTGGGTAACGATAACGCGGATCCAAACATCCTCAGGAGGAAACCACACGTACTATGATCTACTTACTGACCCATATTTGACCGCAGACGGACACTTCCTGAATTTTATAGCAAACGGATACGCTGACCCCTGCAACCCGATATGCAAGGAAGGCCCTGGTTCTTAGCGAACGCTAATCCTGCTATTGCAGGAAGTATCCCTTATTACACGGCTTAGCCTTAGAGAAGATCTACAGTTTGATGCCAGAAAACTTCGGTGGGAACTTCTTCTTGATAATAATCTTACTCGGCAGTGTGTTGCTCGTATCGACTAGCCTTCTTGATGTGAGGAGTGTTGCCGGTTCAAATTCAACCATATCGGTTCATGAAGCTATTGCGATCCATTCAGACAATGGATTCACCCCTGCAAACGGGGTAGTGTCCGGCTTGGGAACCACAACAGACCCATATGTCATTGAAGACTGGTCTGTTAATGTTCAAGCTAGTTCAGTTTCCGTGGTTTTTCCAGGAGGAACCGATATTGCTGGCATACTCGTCGCCAACACGACGGCCCATGTGATAATCCGAAATGTTCAGGTATACAGTTACATTCAAGCGTGGACCCCGAACCTGGGTATCGTATTGTGGAATACTACTAATGTTCGCGTTGAATCGTCAATGGTCTCTAACGGGAACACTGGAGTCTTGCTGCAGGGAGCAAAGGATTCCAGGATCGTATTTAACGAGTTTTTCAATGTAATAGAAGCGGTCGAGATAGTAGGCGGCTTCCCCTCCGAGGATTTTGTGGCCGCTAGGAACATAGTCTCGCAAAACATTATACATGATGTTCGGGCCGTAGGGGTAGATCTTGTAGACACATCAGATAGTTTGGTCAATAATAATTCGATATCAAACGTTGGGTTTGGGTGGGGGGCGTTGATTGAGCGTGGGAGTGTTCGTAACGTTTTCTCTGGAAACCATGTCAACAGCTCGGCTGTAGGGATCGAAGTCGTTTTTTCGTCTATCAACAATACTGTAAGCGGCAATTTTTTCGATGTTCAGATTCTCGGTGTTGGCGTGGGCTTTGGCGCTAACGGGACGGTAGTCAGCAACAATGAGATACATAGTATGCGGTGGGGAATCAACATGATCGCCGTCTCAGAGTCGACAGCGTCTCAGAATAGGGTCCAATCAAGCGAAATTGGAATTAACCTACTTCGTGCCGCTACTCTGAACACTATCACCGGGAACATTGTCACGGCTCACATTGGAATATTTGTCTGTGGAACAAAAATAGGATACAATCGGGTAGCTCCGCCGCCAAACGATTTAAGAGCCTCAGACCGGCCCATGGAACTTTGTAACAAGTCTTCGTAAGTAATTAGTACACATCTCCAAGCATGACACAGAATTAAATTACTGAAGATATTGTCAAACCCTTGATTCGATCATACCCCCTTTCGGATGTAGGTAGGACTGGAGGGAGGGGACTAGTCTATCAGAAGTCATTGGCTTACCCCTATAATGGATTTGCCACTAGTTTTGAGAACAGATAATAGCTCGCCCAAATTGGGCCTGATGTCGTTGGTATCTTGACATTGGCATCTCCGTCTGTCCGGGAGCTGCTGCTGGAAACAAGAACGTTTTGAGGCAGTCTCTCTTCTTGAGAATTAGACCTAGACGAAGCATGCTTTTTGCTGCGTAAATCTTGGTTCCGGTGCTTCCAATACTCTTGTTTTGATGGGATTCCACTCTCAGTTTATACTGTTATTCGTTGCCTTATTCGTTCTTGTACGGTTATTTTTCGTCTGTAGCATTATTGTATCGCGTTCAAAGTGTTCGGGTTCGTCACAAGACCAGCGTTTCATTCGCCCTGCCTAAAGATGAATGCAAAATCTCCAAGAATGGTTAAGTTTGAGGCACTTCAACTCTCTGTATGCCGAGCGACTTTGAGCTGCAACAAATGCGGTAGAGGTCTCTTCCTACCACTTCCTGAAATTACTCCTGGCGGATATGATCTGACCGGGAGAGCACCAGTCTGCAGTGGATGTCAGTTTCCCGAACAGACTTGTGACTGTGAACCAATCGGGGCCTCACGGAGAACTAGGGTAAGTAACGAGGGGCGGCCAGACTATCCCTATCTGAAGGCCGACAAGCTGTCATGGGCGATCGCCCTCATTGCCATCTTGGTTACTGTAATCGCTATCGGGTGGTTCATTTGGGTCGTGGCAAACACTTTCGCCTGAGGCTCTCTTTCCAGCTGGAAGAATGCATACCAATAACGCTCTATTCAATGAAAGTCCCCAACAGCCTATCGATGCGTATCAATTCACGCTTGGATTTATAGGGCTAATATCTGGTTTTATAGCGATATGTACGCTTATTCCCCACTAACTGTTGAAGCAACAGGCACCCAATTTGGATTCGCGAGACTGTGATTAAATTCTGCAGCCTCCTTTTCAATCTCTTTTAGCTTCTCCTCGTATGTCTTCTCAGGTGGGAGCACATCTCGTTTTTCCGGCGTTTGTTCCTTACCATTCCCAGTAGGGGCCTTCGCTTTCCCGTGGACGTGCGGCGTTGTCATGTCTCGCTCTCTCGGGAGGTATTTCCCATTTATCAGAACCTTTCGAAAGGAATTGCCGCACTGACCACAGACAGCTACAAAATAGTCGCCTTCTTTCATCGCATTCATCGCGGCCGCCCTCCTTCTAATATGCATCTTGCCTTCAAGTCACGTCTCGGTAATATGATGTATACTAGACATCTTGGTTGGACTAGACATCTTGAGTGGAGTATACATCTTGATTGCAGTGATAATATATTACATCTTGTAAGGATATTACATCTAACACAACAAGAACTAGCAGACATCATGTAATTATTTGACATCAGGTACATCTAGGTGTCGTGGACAAAGTTAAACCTACTGACATTTTGCAAAGGAGAATCTCTTCAAAGGTGAAAGGAAATCATGCATAACGAATTTGAGCGGTGCCTCTTCAGTCTGGCTAAGCCAGTTTTTAGTACTGACTGATTTAATACCCCAACTACTACATCTGGAAGAACCATGACAACTGATCAAGAGAAGGTGGGTTACAGCCGGGACACCGCCCCCAAAAACAATTCACGATCCTCCAAACAACCACTCTTGCGTTGCGAGGGTCGATCGCTAAGACCCCCTCACCTCGAGAAAATTTTCTGTCTGGCACCGATTATGGGCGAGTCTCCCGATTCAGGGTATAGTCCAGGCTTGGATCGCATGGGGTTTTGTCGAGTCGTCAAGAACGGTTTGCTATGCAATTAAGGGACAACCCTCTAGAATTGAGATCAGGGCTGAAAACGGGCGATTCTGAGTTGGAAAATTCAGTTTTCTTGCGGCTCGTTTTGGTTTTCGGAAGTTCTGATAACGATGACCGGGTATGCAGAGAGGCTGTAGTTTGTCCTACCCCAACTATCTGTTCCCAGAAGCCTGGCAAAGTAGACCCCTTGTTTATCGTAGCTATGCGTCACACTCAATGCGCCGCTGATTATTGTTCCGTCCCCTAGGAACCATGTTGGGAGAATTGGCGAAGGGGCACACTTTGTGCTGCATTGTAGGGTTCCGTGGAAACTGATTGGCTGATCTACAGCGGAGCAGGGCGGCGAGATATCAGCGCGAGCCCGGATGTACGCATATCTTTCTCTATAGTAAATGTCGGACCCGTAGTTTATTCCATGTTCCCAGTGGCCTCCGATAACCGATTTGCCAGTAGTATCGCTGGCGCTAAGACAGACTCCATAGATGAGCTCACCGTACTTGATCGCCAACTGAACATTTTCACCCCTCAGCCTTGTCCCGTTGGACAGATACCATTTCACATGGATCGGCGGCGTTCCGCCTGTCACTATGGCCTCAAGACTCAGAAGGCAACTTCGAAGGATCGTTGCACCTTCGCAATTCTCTCTACCAGAAGATCGATAGTCAATAGATTGAAGTGGAGTAGTAGTCGTAGAGGGTGAAGCGGCTTGGGCCGGGGACAGCATAACCATGCATGCGGACAAGACGAGAGCTGCACCGAGAGTGCGTAGACGCAACGACAACCGAAGAACCCTCGACAACTGGAAGTTTACTCCTAGTCCATGGCCAACGCGATGATCCACAATAAGAGCTGGACTGGGATTCCGTCCTCAATAGATATCATCCGGAATATTTCCGTAGCAGGAAGATAGACTTTCGAACCTAACGCTCATGTCAATACCCGGCTAGGCTGGGTTCCAGATTGGCTCGGTTGGCTCAAGCCAGGCTAAACAATTGCTCGGAAACCCATAGACACGCGACTAAGAGGCATGTCATTCTGAAGAAATCCTCGCGAGCGTGTTCAGGGTGTTCCAGTTCCTGGTCGTCGCTCCGACCGACAATGCCTTTTCTAGGGCTAGGTTGGAAACCTTGCTTCTCCCATACCCATTAGGACAATAAAGATAGATCTCCCGACCGCTGACACCGAATTGATCAGGATGTGCATTCAACGCATCTATCTTCTCCTCTGCGTCCCGTGCAGGCAGTGCGGACAAGAATGTGACGTGAAACTTGGAATGATCCATATGTTTTTCGTTCAAGAACGGGTTGTCCCTAATGATCTTTTTCAGTTCGTCGGAAGTTCTCAGAACCACGGGAATTGAAAAGCCAAAATCCTTCGAAATTTTCTTTGCGATGGTCTCAGACAAATTGTCCGAAGCGACTTTCGAGGCTTCGAAGATGACATTTCCGCTCTGAATATACGTTCTGACTCGGCCGAAGCCCAGCGCCTCAAACGATGCCCGGAGGTCTTCCATTCTGACAATTTTCTTCCCCGCCACATTAATTCCTCGGAGCATCGCAACATGAATCGTCAAGCCTCCATCACTACGTTCCGCCAGGCCCCTTGGCAAATAAGATTCGGGGTGGGCTGAACGATGAGTGGTAATACGGGGTCGGATTGACCGCTGACTCGATAATTGGAAAAAAAGGGGGAGCTGTGGGCGTTCTAGTGTTGACCGGCTTGGAAACATGCGACGTCGTATTGAGCGACAGCGTGTGAGTTTGCTGGGGTCTGGGTGTTCTGTCCATTACCCGCGTAATGAGTATCTGCATTGGCGAACCCGTTTGTGTTGAAACCTGGGGGAGTCAGAGGTCCTGTTGGGAACACTGATTGGCAGCTCTGGTTCGGTTGTCCTGGAGAGCCGGTGGTGTCGGCGGCGACTGGCCTTGTTAGGAATGGTATCGCTGCCAGAGATACGATGGCGAGTAGCAAGAAAAGTCTAGAGTGGGTCATCGTTTTTTCATCATAGGTGGCAACGGCGGGTTGAGATAAAAATGTTACTATCGTAATAGCAGGAAAGAGAATACCTCAGCTGGCGCCGGAGGTACGACAATCTGCCAGGATTCGGTCTGAGCTTGGACATGTTTCTTCCGAGCCATCAGGATTCCGAGCGCTAAGGCTACGGCAAGCAGAAGCCCGGCTACGACGGCTACTATCAATATCTCAAGCCTCATCTGATTGATGGAGTTCTGAAGGGATTGAATCTGCTCGGCATACGGATATTCGGACGCATACGCGATTCCTGGAGGTAGCGAGTAGATCGTGGCGGAATGTCCTGTCCCGCTGAAGCCCGAGGGGTTGGAGACCCAATCGTAAATGTTCGCTAGGGCGTACATGTCCAAGGTTGACGGCGATTCCAGAGAATTCCTCGGATTGCCCACTGCCTGCCCGTAGGACAGGAACATTAGCTCAAAAGTTCCATCACCTGTCACCGATACGGTTGCGTGGTTCAGACCGAGAGCATGCCCAAACTCATGACTAGCAATATTGATCATATCCGTATCGGTTAACTGAGTCGTGTTGGTCGGATCATACGTTGCTAGTGTCGTAGTGGTTGGGGCCGCGAATATTCCTGAATTCTGTTGAATCCGCACCGAAGTTAGGCCCAACCCAGCAGATTCCGATCCAAACGACTGGATGAACTGGACCCTAATGTCAGGGGTGCCGCACAACGTGTCGTTGACACCCGAAACGCACGTTACAAAGCTCAGTTTGCGAAGGTAATACGAACCGTAGGCATCCGTGTAGACGATGATGGACTTGGCCCAGCGGGCAATTGCATAGTTCACATCATACGTGTATGATGCCTTGAACCAAGGCATGTTTGATACGGGAGTAATCACAATGGTGATGGTGGGGTTTGTCCAGGTGCCGCCTTCTGTTGGAATTTCTGCACTCGTGGCCGCATGAGCGTTGGATGCTGGGTTGAACCATATGGTCAGCAGAAGAAGGATTCCGAGAGGAAAGAGCACTCTCAACGTGGGGCCACTTTTTCCAGATGATGGTGTCGTCTGTCATGGGTTGTTTGTAGGGATTTTCCTACTAGACCATCCTGCAGAACCCCTTCTCCACTTATGGAGATATGCCGGCTATACGAAAAAACCGCATTTGACCCCTTGGATGTTCTGATGCTAGAGCGAGAGACGGGCAAACGATTGTTGGGTAATTTGTCCACAAACTGAACAACGGGCTTATCTACAGCCCGACATCAGGATACTATACGGATACCCACGTGATGTAATGTCGGACAAACGTTTTGTCCAAGGGTCCGGTATCAACGCTTTCAACGGAAATGAGCTGATAGTAAAGGGAGCGCTTGAGAGCAAAGTCGGCTTGATGGCCGGCTATCCCGGCTCGCCAGTCGCAGAAGTCTTCACGATTCTAGAAGAGAACGCCGAGATTCTCAGAGAATGCGGATTATGGGGAGAAATGACGAACGACGAGTCTCAAGGAGCGGCTGCACTTAACGGCGCCTTAGATGTCGGCGTTAACGCTGTTGCAGTGATGAAGAGCGTCGGCCTCAACGTCGCTGCGGACCCGATCAATATCATCAATTATGCTGACAAACTCGGCTTGAGCGGTAGGAGAGGCGGCGCCCTCGTCGTATGCGGTGACGATCCGCATGCTTCCAGTACCCAGGTGGCTGGTGATAGCCGCCAGCTTATGGAGCATCTCAAGATGGCGATTATCGAGCCGAGCACTCCACAAGAAGTCAAGGACTGGATTGGAGAAGGACTCAGACTCTCTCAATACTCAAATCTGGTCGTAGGCTATCTCATTACCACATACCTGGCTGAAGGCGGAGGTAGCGTAATTCTTTCAGAGAACCAGCCTTCTGAGATTACCTTCAAGAATCCGATTACCCTCGATATTTCAAAAGTCGACATCAAACGGAGAGTCAGTATCCCTCCCAACACTTGGGATCTGGAGAAGGAGATTGTCAGAGATAGATTCCCGAAGGTCCATGAGTATGTTCGCGATCATAAGCTCGACAAGATTCTGTATGATGATGGTCGGAAGCATCGGATCGGTTTCATAGCGGCTGGTATATCTTACAGTTATCTGGAACAGGCTCTCTGGGAGCTCGGACTAGATGAACAATTTCCGATTCTGAAACCTGCAGTAACTTATCCTCTTGAGCCTGACATTGTTGGCGAGTTATCAAAGAAAGTAGAGAACATCATTGTTGTCGAAGAGAAGAGTCCAGCGATAGAAAATCAAGTCAAAACCATCTTGGACGACTTAGTCCAGGAAGGAAGGATCTCCAGCATGCCAAAAGTCTGGGGCAAGTTCTTTCCTCAAGGCGACGGATTCCCAGAAGAGAGCGGCCTCACTCCATCAAACCTGATCGAGAAGATTGGAAACCTGCTCCTGGAGATCGGTGATCCCGCCGCCAAGATTGACCAGAAGAAAATCCACAGCGAGCTCGACCTGATAGCTGAGATCAAAGCTTACGGTCTCCTGGTTCCACCTCGATCACCAGGCTTCTGCGCGGGCTGCCCTCACAGGGAAACTCTCAGTGCAGTTCATTCTCTAAGGGACACACCTGAGCACAAGGACATCTTCGCGCACGGCGACATTGGATGCTACTCGATGTCGTTCCTTCCTCCCTTCGGCGAAATGCACAACCTGACGGCGATGGCGCTGGGCGGTGCTGCGGGAGCGGGGATGGACCCGTTCGTGACAAACAAGCAGTACGCCTTGATGGGCGACTCCACGTTTTTCTGGAGAGGAATGACCGCCATATCCAACTCGATCAAAGAAGGACAGGACATTCTCTATCTCATTCTCGACAACAAGAACACTGCGATGACAGGCCACCAGCCTACACCGGAGTCAGGCCACAACCTGATGGGCGACAAGACGACCCCTCAGGACATTGAGAGCATCGTACGAGCGATGGGTCAGGGCCAAATCTACGTGAAGAAGATGCCTCCGTCGAACCGGGAAAAGTACATGAAGGAACTGGACAAGGTCTTCGAAAAATCCGGCGTCAAGGTCATCATAGCCGACAAGGAGTGCGGAATCACATTTCACAAGAGAAAACGGTCAGAGAGAAACAGGATCATTGAGAGACAGGGTTTCATCAAGAAAGAGACATTCGTCAACATATCCCAGGAAGTTTGCGAGAACTGCCGCGAGTGCACAAAGAACACTGGCTGCCCAGGATTAACGATAATCAACACTGACTATGGCGAGAAGATTGGGATTGACCAGTCGATTTGTGTGTCCGACACGTACTGCACCAAGGTCATGGCGTGCCCGTCCTTCGAGAAGGTGATTGTCACAAGAAACAGGCCACCGAAATCACGGGTCAAAAAGGTCTCGCTCGAAAATGTTCCTCAGCCCGCTCCACACCGCTTCAACGATACCTGGAAGATCTTCATCAGCGGTGTAGGTGGAATGGGCGTGGGAGTAATGTCGTCAGTTCTTGCTCGAGCTGGAACTAAAGAAGGATACCACGTCCGGTTCAACGACAAGAAAGGACTTGCGATCAGGAATGGAGCTGTATCAGCTCACGTGTTGTACTCGAATGGAAAAGCCAAGATCTCAACGATCGTGCCTAACGGCAAGGCGGATCTCTTGATGGGTGTGGACATGCTTGAGGCGGAGAGAAGTCTCGTATACGCGAGCCAGGTTCACACCACAGCAGTGGTGAACACGACCGTTGTTCCGACCATCCCGATGCTGGCCGGGATGATGAATTATCCTCCAGACGTGGAAGAGAATATTCGAAGACATACCAACTCCGACGAGTACTTCGGCGGAAGGCTTAGCGAGATTTCCGAACTGTACTTCGGAAGCAAACTGTTCACCAACATGATTCTCCTGGGCGCAGCATTCCAGAAAGGACTGATACCCGTTAGCGAACAAAATCTGATTGATGCAATACTGGAAACTGTCCCTGCGAGCCAGAGGACTAGAAATATGGAAGCTCTACGCCTCGGACGAAAAATGGCCATCGAGCCGGCGCTTCTCGATTTCAAGAATATTGTTGCTGATGAGCGTATCCTAACTCTGTTTGGTGCGAAGGAAAGCTACCCGTCCGTTCTTGACATGAAAGCCAAGCAACTCTCTCACTCCTACTGGATGTTCTGGCGTGGAAAGACGGTCGCAGACGAATACCGACGACTCGTCGAGGGCACTGTTGCCACGATGAGGCTTGACGAGGATACGAACAGGGCGATTGCTAGGAGAGTATACGACCTCATAATGTGGGGAGAACTTCCGTACGCCGAGAAATACGTGGACAAGGTCCTCGAGGTGTTCAGGAACGATAGGGAGGACAAGGGCTACGCGGCAACGAAAACCGCAATGCTGGACCTTCACAAGGTGATGGCGATCAAAGATGAGATCTACACTCCACACCTGTTGACCGACGGTGAGAAACTGGACCGGGACAAGGTACGGTACAATGTTGACGAGGAGAATGGTGACAAGATAACGTACGAGCACATAAACCGGCCAGAGTTCGAGGTCTTCGGCAAGCAGCTAAGGTTCGACCTGCCGCAATGGCTTGCGCATAACTGGCTGATGAGGATCTTCAAACACATGAAATGGACCCGAACCATACTCGACAGCTGGGGATGGCACAAGAAAGAACGCGCCTTCCGCGACTGGTACAAAGACGACGTAATAGGATTCTATCTCAAGACTGCATCATCAAACTATGATCTCGCTCTCAGAGCGCTAAGGGTCATCAACGATCCATACAGACCAAACGAATTCGCCGTAACAGGATTCCGAGAAGTCATCTATCCGAAGATGGACAAGGCAAGACGAGAATTCGAAGAACTCGCAGAGCCGGGACAACAACTTCCTGTAATGCCGATGATCACTGCATCATCTCAAATGTAGATTTCCTGTCAATCTCTCCATACTGAATTTCCCTGGAAACCGCGTGTGCTCTTGTTCCACGCGATAGTACGAGGCATTGTCGACCGAGAGGGTATCGGTTATATCATGCGAAACGCATCTAGCTAGAACTGCCGGCTGACTATTGAGTTCAGAGATCCGTCCTATCAATCCTCTAACCGAGGTCTTAGCAAGGCGGCAGTACTCCCAAGAATCCCTTTACAGGGCGGCTCTCAAAGACACTCGTTTCTCCTCAGGCTTCGGGATGCTCCCGCCTCCCCCACGTAAGCCAAAGACCGGAGGCTCGATAGCTTGGATCCTGATCAAGTTCGGTTTCGTGGGTGGATTAGGAATCTTTCTCAACCAGTCCGTGCTGTTCTTGTTGACGGGATTCTATGGGCTCTACTTCCTGATCGGCGCGATCCTCAGTAGCCAGGCAGCTGTGGCCGTCAACTTTGTGTTGAATAACTTCCTCGTGTTCAGGTCGAGAGATACCGCCGGAGGGCTAGTTCGGAAGGCCCTGCTCTTCAACGCAGTCTCCTCGTCCGATCTGCTTCTAAGAATTCCCCTTTTGTTCGGTTTGACAGCTGCGCTAGGGATTCCTTATCTTTGGTCTAACCTTGCGAGCATTTTCTTGACGTTCGGAGGTAGATTTATGGTAAGTGAGAAGAAGATTTGGGCGAAACACGTTGGCCCAATTACCCCGGCATCGCACTAGATCGCGGCAAATCTTAGTAGTGCCTTACAAAGGTCTCGACTGGATGGAGCAGCTCCAACGATGGCTGAAGGTCCAATTGGAATAGCTCTCCGGGCGGGGTCTTGGAGAATCCGTCTTCGCCCTTTCGAACTAGGTCGTCGACGATGGAGACTCGTTTCTTGATGTAGTCGCTTTCTGCAGCGGCCGGTAGGGGTCCGAAGACTTGAGGCGCCGCAAGTCGGACCGCGGCATACATTGACCATGCAAGGTCGCGAATCTCCCACTGTGCATCCGGAGCGCAGCGGAGGTTGAAGAAGTGGATGAGCTGGCGCGGGCTCATGCTCATGACAATATTCGTGGTTGCCGCATTGGGCCGAAGGTATCGGCTGTCTTCAGCTTTGATGCCCTTGGCAACGAGTCCCTCCTCGGCCTGACGGGTCAGATCCATAACGTCTTCGAAGTTCAGTTCTAGCTTCTGTCCCTTTATCTCGACTGGGACCTTGAGGTCTTCCGGAACTCCAGGCGGCTTTAGGTAACCGTAGCTGCGTGTGACTTTAACGTACCGTTGGCTGTTTCCACACCAAACAGGCTTTCCGTTCCTCCTCACATAGATGATGTGACTCGGTACCTCAATACACCATACCATTCCACGGTACTGGACAACCTCGTGGTGGCTTGAAGTTGTCCCATTCAGACGGATCAACGGGGTCTTCCTTTCTTGAATAATGCTGACCATGTAGAACCCTCGCTGATTCCGTGGTGGTCGAGGATCGACGTAGGAAATATTCGCTCCATGTCCAAGCTTGAAAGCTAATTCTTGAACATCATCTGCTAGGCGCTTTGAGGTAGTGTAATATCTCGTCCACCCGCTTCTCTCGTCGATCGAGCCGTCGCCTTCAATGAGTGCTTTGAATAGTATCTGAAGGTCTCTAGGGTTCCGATTCAGTGCCCAACGAGGTATGAACTTTTGGTGCGCCTTTCCAAGAGGCTTAAGGAATTCTAATAGCGATTTGTCCTCGATGCGCCATCTCATGCATCCATATTTGTCGATTGACCGATAAGCGCCGAACGGCAGATTCTTGACACAGGACTCAATATTCTCTGCTGTTCTTCCGAGCTTTTGAGCGACTTCGACAATGTGCCTCGTCCAGCTTCGCTGAGGCGACTCACAAGTGCATCCTTCGGATATGAAATATCCAAGATATTTGAGAAAATTGTGATAATCAACGGAGATATCCTCTCTTTGGTAGGTTGATTGCCCAGACGCATATTGCTTCACAACTGTCGCGCCAGGAATAGTTAGGTTCGGCTCGACCTCTCCGCCATGCCAAAGTCCATCTTTCTTGAACTCAATATGGCAATGTGCGATCTCGGCGACCGCCGAGGCCTCGAGGAGCTCCCAATTTCTGCGTCCAAAGACTTTTGCGAATAGCTTGTGATTAGGGGTCACAAGCAAATCGACTTGTTTCGCCTGAAATCGATGCATAGGACCTTCGTACGCAGAGAGAAAGAATGACGTTGGAACTTGATACTCGATCTCGAACGTTTTCGGGTTTAGCGTGGCCACCTTAAGGCCAGGAGTCAGCTCGTAATAGTGTTTCCAACCATCTACTGATAGTATCTCTGTCTCTGGGTCATAGCACTGTTGCGAGAAGGATGCTATTCTATGTCTGACGATCTGGTGGCTTGCAGCTCGGCTTATCCCTTGTAGGTCGAACGTGAAGCTTCCATGACGTAGCATGCTGTCCTGGTTTATCTTCACTCCAGCGCCTTCCAGGTTCGCGTTGAGCTCGGGATAGTTGGTGTAGCTGAACAGAATTGCTTTGCTTGCCAATTCTCATCCTAGCTCTTCGTGGTCGGTATTGATAACGCAGAGGAGATGATTGGAGCTGCCTCATTCAAGGTCGCGACAAGTTCTTTTGTCAATGGAAGGTCGTTGGTGCCACGCGCTAGCTCGACGAGTACTCGCAGGTTTGTTGTGATGAGCCATCGCCGTGCGTCGATCTGGCTTGTCTCGAAGAACTTGGATGATTCCATGAGGAAAAGGATCTCCTTCTCTTCAGCCTCCACCAGCCAGGTGATGCTGTTGTGCTCGAGAATATCGTAGTGCCCCAGTTCGAGGGCACGCTTCAACAATCCACCTATTCGCTCGGCATCGAAGATTTTTTCGCCATCCAACACCTTGTCTTGTGAGGTGTACGTGAACAGCTCATATCCCGGATGGGGAGAATAGCATGATCGCATTGCGGCGGCGCAGACCCTCTCAAGGTCAGGCTCGTAGCCAACAAGGCGAACACGCATTCCTAGAAATCCTTCTCAAGAAGAGTAGGTGTTCCGCCTCGATAAAAGAGCTACCGCCTCGTTCTTGTAATCCGGATTATTCTTCGAAGCGGAAATGTGAGCTTACGCGTATCTTTGTGACTGAGTGATGGTTTTGGGAGAGACAGTATCCTTAGCTACATGGTTTGTCCATAGCGAGAGCGGACGATTAGGGGAGACGGTAGGTCAATGGCCGAAGATGAAGGGTCGGACAGCGAAGCGAGACAGGAACGTGAACGCGACCCTCCGGATGATGCGAGGATAGAACCCTTCCTTGACATGCGGGACCCCACTTTTCGCCGAATTCTTCGGTCCGCTACGAGCAAGTTCAATCAGATGATATGCCCCTTGATGGCATCTGTTTGTGTGCGGGACTTGTGCATGTTCTGGAACGACCACTCAAAATCGTGCTATATTGTTGACACTTTGAAAACGAATCTCTATCATACCTTATGTCCGAAGTGCGGGTCCACGAACATCGAGCTATCTGCTAGGGAGCAGCGTTCTGGGAAGGCGAAATTGTTCCGTTGCGACACGTGTGGCAACGAATGGGGAGCAGTACACTAAACGATTGGCAATCGACTGCTCTTCGTTGCGATGTTGATCTCCTGGTTTGTCAGAGGGTTTTCGGTCTCTAGGCCTACCGCCTAATGATGCCGTATAGAACTGTCACCGTGGCTGCCAGGGTCGAAAGGCTACTCAAAGCCCCAAAATCTGTCGTATCTAGTGGAGAGACGCTGAATAACTCAAGCGATTTTGCAAACCACAAATGAAGAACGAACACAAGGTATCAACAATCGCGAGCTTGAGAAGTCGCAAAGGGCTTTCAAGAGGGTCAGTTGGGAGCGAGAACTTTAAGCTATCTGGCTCGACCGAAATACCTTCAATACAAGTCGAGAGAGGATCTGAAACATGACTGACATGCTAAAGGGAAGCCAAGTCCTCCAGAAGACCTACACCTACATTGAGAATGTGACGAAGGAATCCCGTAAGGCCTTGATGGAAGAATTCAGCCAGAAACACAAAGGCATCGCGATCAACTCCGCATCTGACACTCTCAGGCAGACTGTCCTAGACTGGTTTCCCCGACGTGACCCTATGCTGAAGCTGGTCCACGAGAAGACAAGCCAAGGAAAACCTGGCGAAGTTCGAATGGACTTCCGTGGAGAAACAAAGACTGTGCGTTTCAGAGTTCATCTCTACGCAATATTCGCGGTGAATGGGCAATCACCGGATTCGCCTTCCTTTCTGAAGGAAGTCAACCTCTCAGTCGACCCTAGAGAATTCTCGATGTAGAGCCGAGACTCAAATGAGTCTCGTCAGCACATTCACACTCTCCAGTCTAGAGCTAACCCGGTTTTTCTTCGCAATGGTTCTACTGTTATTCACTGCGCACTCTTTCGGTTTCTTGTTCTATGAAGCCAAGTTTCCACGAGTGATCGGAGAAATCTTCGGCGGGCTAGTTCTCGGCCCAACCTTCCTCGGATATGTTGCTCCTAATGCAGAGAACTGGGTCTTCGGCGCTTTCCCCTCCGAGGGCGCATTGATCTCCGTAATTTCCTACATCGGGCTGGTTCTCTTGATGTTCATTTCAGGGTTCGAGATCCAGAGAGCCTTCTCGAAAGAAGATCGTAAGATCGCAACCTCGTTCTTGATCGGTGCTACAATTGTTCCGTTCATTATTGGGATGCTTGTTCCGTTCGTCTACAACTTCTCGCCATACTCGGGGGCAAACGGGAACACGCTCTCACTGGCCATAATCGTCGGCATTGGGGTCTCGGTGACATCAATTCCGGTGATCTCGAAAATCTTCATCGATCTGAAGATTATGGATACGCGATTCGCCAAGATCGTATTGGCGATCGCCACAGTGGAGGATGTTATCCAGTTCGGTGCGCTGGCCATTGCAACGGGGGTTGGGGTTTCAGCCTCGGCATCACTGTCTCTGATTGGTTACACTGCCTTTGTGACTGTCATGTTTTTCGGGGCGGCTCTACTCGGTCTGCCTAGGTTGATACGGTATACGATAAGGTCGAGGTTTGACGTTTTGATCAAGTATCACCCTTCGAGGTACGCTCTTTTTCTCTGCTTCTTGATGGTGGCGTTGGCGAGCCTTCTCAATATCAACATCGTCTTCGGCGCGTTTCTAGCCGGTATTGCGATTGGAATGATGCCGGAGGAAGTCTTCGCTCTCGCCAAGTCTCAGGTGAAGTCGATATCGTTCGCGATGTTTACCCCAGTCTATTTTGCCGTCGTCGGCTTAAAGCTCGATCTCATCCACTCGTTCGACATTCTCTTCTTTCTCGGCTTCCTATTCTTCTCCACCGCGCTCAAAGGTGGAGGCGCCTTGGCGGTTGGCAGGTGGATCAAGCAGAAGAGACTGCCAAGCCTCAACCTTGCAATAGCCCTCAATGCGCGAGGAGGTCCCGGAATCGTGCTCGCTACCGTCGCCTTTGACATGGGACTGATATCGGAAACATTCTTCGTCGCGCTCGTTCTGACGGCAATTGTGACTTCGCTGATCGCGGGATTCTGGTTGAGGTATGTCAAGAAGAAGGGTTGGGAACTACTTTAGCCAGGCCCGGTCTACCTGAGCGCTTCCGAAACGCATTTCAGCTCGTCTGACCTACCTGGGGTAGCTGAAATATGAAGGAGGTTTCATCTGAAATCGTGATCGAGGCCCCTGCGGATAGGGTCTGGCAAGTACTGACTGACTTTGCGAAGTTCCCGGAGTGGAACCCTTTCATCAAGAAGATGAGTGGCGAGCCGAGGACAGGTGCGAAGCTTGAGGTCCGGCTTGAGCCTCCGGGCGGTAGGGCGATGACTTTCAAGCCCAAAATGGTCAATATCGAGACGAATCGCGAGATGTGTTGGCTCGGAAAACTCTGGATACCCGGCCTGTTTAACGGCGAACACTGCTTTACGATCGAGGCGTTAGACGAGAAGGGTGTCCGTTTCGTTCAGCACGAGAAGTTTACAGGATTACTCGTACCGTTCATGGCGAAAAGCCTAGACAAGGATACGAAGAGCGGCTTCGAAGCGATGAATCGCGCTCTGAAGGAGCGAGCCGAGATGGGAGCTTAGGCCTTCCCTTTCGCTGTTTTTTCGGGAGATAGGTTGACGCCGATTCGAACGCCTTTGCCTTCGTAGCTTTGGCATTCGCAGTCGGATTGACCGGTGCAGACTTCCCATCGGCCGCGGTCGTGTAGGAAAACGTGAATTGGGTAGTCCCTTCTTTCAGATTGAGGGGATTCACTACCGCACGCGTCGCAGCGGATTTCTAGGGTGCTGATGAAAGACTTGCCGTGATGGCGTCCTGATGCAAGCTCACCGGCTCCAAAGGAACCATAGGTTCTGCCGAAGTTATGGCCAGTAGCGTTGTAGTGCTGCTTTCGTACTCGTTCGACGAAGGGTACCAATCCTTTGAATTTGCCAAAGTCTTCTTCGAACTGTTTGGGAAGGTTCGCCAGGACTGATTGGTTCGTAGTAGACTGGTTCCTAGTCTCGGGGGGTTGAATTTGGTTGGCTCGTTCGGCGAGATTGTAGACTTTCTCGGTCATATCCCGGGTTGTTTCGGAGGGGCCGTTAGCCGCCGCTTCTTTGAGGAGCTTACGAAGCTGGCTTTCTAGGTCTCTTAGAGTCTGCTGGAATTCAAGGAACTCTTTCGTCCTCAGCGCCGATGACATAGGTTCGGGAGTAGGGAGTCAGAAAATTAGAGATGTTGTTACCCGAGAACCATACTGCGTCGCATAAGGGCTAGCTTGAGATCTGTGGTACCGTAACGGTTTCTTCGTCCTCCTCTTCCAGACGCGTCTTGATACGTTTCAGCCGGAAGAAATCCTCTCTGGATCTTTCCTGTAAACTCATCTCGATGTACCGGATTGTATTCTCGATTCTCGGGACGACGATGTTTTCCAGGCTGTTGACTCGTCTCTTGGTGGCGGAGATTGCCTCAGCGAGTCTGCGAATGGCGGCTTCGGCTGCTGACAGCTCGACAACATTCTTGACGGCTTCAGTCATTAGGGCGACTGCTTCGTCGAGTTTCGCACTGCTTCCGATCATCGAGTAAGGAAATCCTTCCAAAGCTTGGAGTTTCACTGAGACGTAGGGTATGGATACGCCGATGACGTTTCTGGTGGACGCGTCCACGTCAAACCGGTCTTGGACTGTTAGCGAGGTTTCTTCGACTCTCGTGAAGCCCATGAGCATCTGAGCTTCTGTGAACTTTTCGTATGCCTGGAACAACAGGTCCTGAGTCTTCTGGCGTAGAGCGGTGATCTCGCGGGCGAACTGGAAGAACTCGATCATCAACGCGTCCAATTTCTCTCGCAACAGATCTCCTCCCCGTTGTGCGATACGTCGTCGTCGCCGGAGGGCGATAAGCTCCATCCGGGTTGGACGAGCGCCCGCGACGATCTCTGACACTACGAGGTCTTCCCACGATATTTCGGATGATACTTCTTGATCGTCGCCGGGTCGATACGCTTCAGCTCGCTCTCAGGCAAGACGCTGAGCAGGTTCCAGCCCAGATCGAGGGTCGCGTCGATATCACGATTCTCGTAAAGTCCCTGGTTGATGAACTTCTTCTCGAAATTGTCCGCGAAACCCAGGTAGAGCTTGTCTCGAGCAGAGAGCGCCTCTTCACCGATGACGGCGACTAGGTCACGGAAGCTTCGACCCTCCGCATACGCGTAATAGAGCTGGTCGGAGACTTCCCGATGATCCTCTCTCGTCCGTCCTTTGCCGATTCCTTCCTTCATCAACCGCGAGAGAGATGGTGCGGGGTCGATTGGCGGGTAGATTCCTTTCCGGTGTAATCCTCGATCGATGTAGATCTGACCCTCGGTGATATAGCCGGTAAGGTCGGGGATGGGATGAGTGACATCATCCCCGGGCATGGTGAGAATCGGCATCTGGGTGATCGAACCTTTACTACCGTGAAGTCTTCCAGCTCGTTCGTAGATTGTAGAAAGGTCTGTGTTATGGAGGAGCAGGAGACCGCAAGCATCTACGAAGTTGTCGGATCCCTCCACGTCGATGTCGTAGACCCATTCCTCTGTAGGTTCAACCTGTTCTATCTCTTTGATTTTTACACAATCGGTATCGTTTAACGAGGCCGTTTGGCTTCTAACGTATGTCGATAGATAGACTTGGTGGGCTTTTCCTCCAACTCCTGCAGGTGTGAGTGAGGGCGACCGTTCAGGGTAGAGCGTGCGACAGAGGAAAATGAGATTGTCGCGGAGTCCAGCGCTGATAGTGGTCATGCAGTATTGTTTTGTCTTGTACCGCTCGTTCTGCGAAAATCCATCTCCGTCATAGTATGCTTTGAAGAATGCGCCTCGGATTGGCCTAGGGGCTGATAGAATCGCGCTGGGTATCCGTTTGTGGGAAGCTCGATGACCGCATCCAAGAGAGTCGTTGAGAAAGTCGTACACATGTTTGCGTTGGGTTCCAACTCTCCAGCTTCCCGACCGCTTATCGCCGATGTGAATGGTAGGTGGGGCTCTTCCGAACACACTTGTGTAGCATTCAGCCACGTCATCGATGAACTCCGTAGAATTGTTGCTGATGAGAACTTGGTGTTGCCAAGTACCGTTCTTACGATTGTACCATCGTGAGGAATGACCTTCGGAAACATAGTAGCCAAGGTATCTAGCGAGTTCAGGAGTCAGAGCGATCTTCCGATGGAACCGTTTCTTAACGCTTGGAATCTCTACGGTTTCACTAGAAACCCAGTCCTCCGGGATTTTCGCGACATGCGCGAGTGAGTCGCCAACTCCAAGCTGTCCGGCCTCCACGGCAGATAGTTGCCCGTCCCTGGCACTGAAGACGCTATGGTTGGGGGTTACGATCGTTTCTCCAAGTTGGGTCTTGATACGGGTAAGCTGACCCTTGTAAGGATGCCGAACGACATGTCTGATCGGGTGAAACCCGCTCTTGCCATCGTTAGTCGTGGAGAGCGCGAACCAACCATCTATGTTCTTCCTTTCTACGACCCCATCGAGAACTATGGGACTCTCAATCATCTGGAAGAATTCGCTAAGAGAAACGATTCTAACCGAGCCCTCGGGATCTCGAAGGACAACTCTACGGCTTCCATCGACACTATACATATAGCCTGGATATCCGCGGCGTCCGGGAACTTCCTCTCTGGCTGCGGAAATTTCTCTGAGGGCTTCCGCATAGTTCGTCATGTCAGTGAGTATAACGAGGACGTGGGTTCCGAGCTTGACCGCGAAATACTCGGCAGCTGTCAGTGCAAGTCTTGGAGTCAAGATTCGCTCGATGGCCGGATCGTCTGCGAGGTTGACGAACATGGTTACGTGGTCGAGAGCGCCTTGTTTCTCGAAATCGTCTCTGAAGAAGCGGGCTTCATCGGCAGTGATGCCCATGGCTGCGAAGACTGTTGTGAACGGTTCGTCGGTACCTCGGACCTTGGCCTGGCGAGCGATCTGGGCTGCGATCTGGTTGTGGGGTAGTCCTGATGCGGAGAATAGTGGGAGTTTCTGGCCCCGGACAAGCGTGTTCATCCCGTCAATGGCGGAGACGCCTGTTTGGATGAATTCGCGGGGGTATTCGCGGGCGAAGGGGTTGATTGGGCTGCCGTTTACATCGAGATAATCATCAGGGATAATTCTCGGACCGCCGTCAGTTGGTCGGCCGCTGCCGTCGAAAATTCTGCCGAGCATGTCCTGTGAGACTGGGAGCTTGACTGTTTCTCCGGTGAAACGAACGGTTGTTGCGGAAACGTCTAGTCCGGATGTTCCCTCGAAGATCTGGACGACTGCGACTCCTCCGCCGACCTCTAGGACTTGTCCTCTTCGTTCTTCGCCGCTGGGAGTCCTGATTCTTGCTAGCTCGCCGTATCCTACTCCTCTTACTTGCTCGACGAAGATGAGGGGTCCGGATATCTCCCGGACTGTTCTATATTCGAGACCTGCGAGTGACACCATTCTATTTCGCCTTGACAGCGGGCGCTTTTAGCATCTGGAATTCTTGGTCGAGACGCTCGTTCAAAGATTGGGAGTAGTCGGTGAACTTGTCTGCAGGGGTGAGTCTCATGCGGCTGATATCGTTCTTGACGGGCAGTTCGAGAACTTTCTGGAGTTGGATGTTTTCGTCGACTGCTTTCTGCATGAGGTTGTAGTAGTGGAGGATTGTCCGGATCATATTGTACGTCTTAGTCTTGTCACAATAGCTGTCGGCCGGGTTGTAGGATTGCTGCATTAGGAAGTCTTCTTTGATCATCTTCGCAGCTTCCAAGATGACCCGTTGTCCCTCGGAGAGGGCATCGGGTCCTACGAGCATAACTATCTCTCGTAGTTCTTCGTCGCGTTGGAGAAGGTACATTGCTACTTTACGCAGATCGACCCATTCTGGTCCGATTTCTTTCGGATACCAGGTTTCGAGAGTGTCGAGATAGAGAGAGTAGCTTGTCAACCAGTTGATTGCGGGGAAGTGGCGTCTCTTAGCAAGTTCAGAGTCGAGAGCCCAGAAGACTTTGACGATACGGAGGGTGTTCTGAGTAATCGGTTCAGAAAAGTCGCCCCCAGGAGGAGAGACGGCTCCGATGACGCTGATGGAGCCTTGCTTGGATTCAGAGCCGAGGACTTCCAGTCGTCCTGATCGTTCGTAGAAATCGGCGAGACGGGACGCGAGGTAGGCTGGGTAACCCTCTTCACCAGGCATCTCTTCCAAACGTCCCGAGATTTCCCGGAGAGCTTCAGCCCATCGACTTGTAGAATCTGCCATCAACGCGGTATCGTAGCCCATATCTCGGAAGTACTCTGCGATTGTGATGCCCGTGTAGACGCTGGCTTCCCGCGCAGCTATTGGCATGTTGGAAGTGTTCGCAACTAATGTCGTGCGATTCATCAGTGGTTGTCCAGTGCGCGGGTCGAGAAGTGTCGGGAATGTTTCAAGAACTTCCGCCATCTCGTTTCCCCGTTCCCCACAACCGACGTAAACGATGACTTGGGCATCAGCGAACTTCGCCAAACTTTGCTGGAGCACCGTTTTTCCGGATCCGAACGGACCGGGAACAGCCGCTGTTCCTCCTTTGGCGACTGGGAAGAAGAAGTCGATGATCCTCTGGCCGGTTATGAGTGGGATTTCGGATGGGAGTTTGCGTTTGAAGGGCCTGGCGATTCGTACGGGCCAGGTGTGCATCATGAACAATGAAACGGGTCCGGTCTTGGTTTCTAGCTCGCCGATCGGCTCGCTGATCGTATAGTCGCCCTCCGGAACGATAGAGATGATTTTTCCGGACTGGTTGGGCGGGACCATTATCCGCTGCGTGATCAAGGTTGTCTCTTTGACTGTCCCTAGAACATCTCCACCCGAAACCTCTACTGCCCTATCTGCGGTGGGGACGAAGTGCCATTTCTTGGATCGATCGATGGCAGCAGGGGCGAGGCCTCTCTTGATGAAGGGGCCTGTCTTTTCGAAAAGAACTGTTAGAGGTCGTTGGATGCCGTCGTAGATCTGGCCAAGGATTCCGGGTCCGAGTTCGACTGAAAGTGGTTTGCCCGTGCGTTCTACTTTTTCGCCTGGTCGTAGTCCAGCGGTTTCCTCGTAAACTTGGACGGTGGCGTTTTCGCCGTCTATCTTGATGATCTCGCCGATGAGGCCTTGGTCGCCTACCCGGACAACTTCGTACATTTGGGCGCCGAGCATTCCTTCGGCAACAATGACGGGGCCTGCGACCCGTGCGACCTTTCCAGGCTTGAAGTCAGGCATGAAACGAGACCTTCTGAGTGATGGAGGGTCGAGTTTCTGGCCGGTTGTCATTAAAACCTTCCTCGTTACAGCGTTACGACGCTCACACTGAGCTAGCCAGTCTTAGATTTCGGTTCAAGTTATGACCATGAAGAGCGGACCCAGCTTGGCATTAACGCAACCCCAGAAGACCTTCGTCGGAGTCATTTCCACAGGTCTAGGCACTGGGCTCCTCTTGTCATTCATCGCAGAACTTTTCGGTGCAACGACAGAGGCAGGATTCCAGATAGGTTTCTTGGGAGGAGCCCTGATTGCTGGGGGAATAGCTATGATCCTTCAAAGCGCATATTACATCACTCGTACGTCATGACTCACCAGGCAATGGTCCACTGATTTGACAACGACCCCTCACCAGTGTTCCTCTATCACTCATTCGACGTTTCTACAAATTGCTTTCCGGCGACATCTTGTGGTCTTCATAGATGTCCCATCCTTTGAGTCTCGCATCCTCCTGCACAGTCTACCAAAGTCCTTGGCTAGGGTTACGCCAACCTCATAGCCCACGGCTAGACTGGACGCTGGTTGTCGCATCCCTTTCCTTCAAAGAGTGATGATTGATTGTTTAGAGGA